>LJXT01000148.1 GCA_001314815.1 Algoriphagus marincola HL-49 | reverse complement strand
ATCCACATTGATTTCTCCCATATCATTGACGATTACGGCGACTTTCATACCTTCTTTATTGTGAAGCACATGATTGAGAAGTGTGGTTTTACCAGCTCCCAAAAAGCCACTCAAAACAGTTACAGGAAGTTTTTTCATAGTTAATTAATTAATTTTGCATCTCGGATTATAAAAGTCATTTCCTCCACATCACTTTCATTCAAGTCCAGAATCCCACGGACTCCCACGATTTGGTCCACTTTCATGCGGGGAGGTATAGATTGCAGATAAACTACAGCTACTGATTCAGGGCCTGCTGCTCCGCAGAAAAAACACTCGGCCATAGGGTACTTCGATAAAACCAGCATTTGACTTGAGTAGAGTTCAAGTGGAATATAAAAGCCTTTCAATACCACTTCTTTCCCCTTCAAGACCTTAAGCTCCTCGGTAAATTCTGGATAGAAAAAATACATCCCAAAGTCCCTGTTCAGTTTTTCCTTAAAAGGAACTTGCTGAAAAAGAGACCAAAGATTTTGTTCAGAATTACTTTGTGCATTTGTCTCAAGACTCCCACTAAATAGAAGCCAGAAAACTAGAATGCTTGATGTGAACTTCATAGCTATTTTTGCAACAAAGTTGCTATTTTATTTCAACACATTCCATTTGTTTAAGATTTTTTTGCAACTTTATTGCAAATTCACTCATTCATACATCATTTATGCTTGAAATTCAAGGAGTAACCAAAACATTTAAGCAGCAAACCGCTGTAGATCAGCTTTCCCTTTCTGTATCGGAAGGAGAGGTATTTGCCCTTCTTGGACCGAATGGTGCAGGGAAAACAACGACCCTAAATATGATTTTGGGTTTTGAAAAAGCCGATAGTGGAACTATCAAAGTAGACGGATTTGATGTCTCCAAAGACCTTCCTGAGGTACGAAAGCGGCTGGCTTTTATCCCTGAAAATGTGCAGCTCTACCCCCATCTCACAGGAAAAGAAAACCTGGCCTACTTCTCCCAATTGGCGGGAATTTCCTATTCCCCGGAGCAACTGAGCAGCTTGCTCCTAGAAGCCGGCTTACAGGAAAAAGCCCATGACTCCCCGGTATCCACCTACTCCAAAGGTATGCGGCAAAAGGTGGGAGTGGCCATCGCTTACTCCAAGAAAGCCAAACTGCTCCTTTTGGACGAGCCGGCAAGTGGCTTGGACCCGCTTTCCAGCGCGGAATTGTCCCAATTGGTGCGAAAAGTGGCCGCGCAGGGAGCTACTGTTTTGATGGTGTCCCATGATCTTTTCCGGGTAAAAGAGACCGCAGATCGAGTAGGTATCTTTAAAAATGGAGAATTAAAAAAAATCGTAAAAGCCAGCGAGGTCACTGCCAATGACCTGGAGCTCATCTATCAAGGAATAGTTGAATAGCCATGAAATCGAGCCTGCCTGAGGCAGACAGGCATGTTGAAAGCCAAAAACACTGGTATGCCCCGATGTATCGAGGAAACCAAGCGACCTGCCTGCAGCAGGCAGGGATTCCATCCCGACCGACGGTACGGGACAGGTTATGGCATTTAAAAACAAATTATAAACACATGAAATCGATCTTAATTACCGAATGGAAAAACCTGCTCCGAACACCGGGCATGCTTATAGCACTTGTGGTACTTTTAGGCGCGCTTGGATTCACTGCTTGGGCAGGCCTTGAAGAATACCGAGTCATTTCCAAACTCGAGGGTGAAGCCAAAGCCCATCTCCGTCAGCAATGGGAATCCATGGGGCCAAACAACCCTCACTCTGCTGCTCATTATGGAACCTACGTTTTCAAGAAAAATCACGCGCTTACGGCCTTTGACGAAGGTGTAAATGGCTATGTGGGACGCACGCTTTATTTGGAAGGTCACCGTCAAAACGAACTGGTGCAAAGCGATGCAGCCCAGGGGGACTTGCTTTCCCGATTTGGCAAACTCCGACCCGCACTGATTCTCCAGATCATCCTACCGCTTTTGCTTTTGCTTTTTGCCTTCCAATCCGTCCGAGGCGAACGGGATGCGGACAGGGTCAGGCTTTTGCTGGTGCAGGGAGTCTCCTATTCCAAGATTCTCTACGGAAAACTTTGGAGTCTGTGGATTCCGGGGATGCTGTTTGTTCTGCTCACTTTGGGAATTCAAATGGGTTTACTGGGCTTTTCAGCCTCGCTTCTGGGAAGAGCGGTTTTATTGGTTGTTGGATATGGCTTGTTTTATTGGATTGTCATCGCCCTGGCACTTTGGCTGAGTTCCAAGACGGAAAAATCCTACACGGCCCTTTCTTGGCTGCTTGGAATCTGGATTGTATGGGTGGTTTTCTATCCAAAAGTCACCTACTCAGTCGCTGCCATGCTGTATCCTTTGCCAGATCGTGTGGAATTTTCAGCGGGGATGAAGGAAGACCGAAGTGCGCTCTTGGACGGGCATAATCCTGAAGAGGAAGCTCTGAAATCACTGGAAGACAGTGTCCTCCAAGCCTACGGAGTCGCCACAAAAGAAGAACTCCCTATCAATTTTGACGGACTGCTGATGCAGGCCGATGAGGAGTTTGGCAACCGGGTCTGGGACGAGCATTTTGGCGAACTCTACCAGCAGATGCAAAAGCAAAAAAGTCTGGTACAGTGGGCCTCCCTTCCCAATCCCTTCGGCAATCTCCAAAGCCTGAGTATGGGGGCTTCCGGCACGGATAATTTTCATCAGGTAGATTTTTTGCAAGAAGCCGAGTCCTATCGTAGAGTTTTCATCCGCACCCTCAATGAACGACATGCTTACGGAGGTTCACGTACTGGGGACTGGGGATATAAAGAAGATCAGGAGTTTTTCAATTCCATCGCTGACTTTCAATATGCTGAGCCCCCTTTCTTTTCCCTTGTCAGGCAGCAGACACGTTCCTTGCTCCTATTGCTAGCTTGGATAGGAATACTCGGAATCGGACTGGCGAAAGTAGAACCTAAAACTTCTGCACAATGAAGCTGAATCAAGCAATCCGATGGGAATGGAAAAGCATTCTCTCCTCCCCTTTTCTGAAAAGTATCATCCTAGTATTTTTCTTAGCCTCAGTCTATGGCTTGTACAAAGGAAAACAGGTTTACTCCCATCAAAAGGAAATTCTGGAGCGTCTGCATGACGAGTCAGAAACCCAAATTGCAGAGGCATTAGAACTGTATCAAGCCGGAAAAGTGAGCCCGGATGATCGTCCGTGGCTGAATATCCGGACTCCCTATTATGCCTATTTGATATATTTGCAACCCTTGGCCGGATTGAGTCCCAGCCCGCTGATGGTGTTTTCTGTAGGACAGGCTGAGTCTTTCCCGTTTTTCAAAAAGGTGTCAGTGTTCAGTTCGCCCTACGACCATGATCTAGCCCCCGAAATCAGCAACCCCGAACGGATTTCCTTAGGTAGTCTGGACTTTGGCCTGATGTGGATTTACCTCCTTCCTTTGGTACTCATTGCCTGTGCCATGCGAATTGGGAGCTTTGAGCGGGAAGTTCAACTTCACAAACTAATTGGCACGCTAGGAAGTGAAAAAAGATGGAAAATCCAGCGATTTGCTGCATTGGCTATTTTCTTTTTTGTCCTACTTAGTCTCCTGCTTGTGATCGGCTGGATGATGGGAGAAATGCAAGCTTCGATCTCAGAGTTGGCCGTTTTGGGCTTTTGGGCCCTGCTTTATCTGGTATTCTGGCTGGTTTTGCTGTCTTTCCTTTCCGAATTGAAACTCTATCAAACCGGACAAGCTTTAATTTTCTTTCTGGCTTGGATCCTATTCGCCCTGATTATCCCCGGCGCAGTGCAGCTGGCTGTTGCATTGCAGTTTCCTAATACGCTTTCACTGGAAATGATCGATGCCAAACGGACAGGCCGAACAGAAATCTATGAGCAGGAATTTGAACCGACCAAAAAGGAGATTTTACAAAAACATCCCGAGCTAGACCGAAGCCTGCCAGATAGTCTCCGAACAGAAAGAGCCTTGGAAGGAATCTATAGGATGGCCTATCGCGAATACCTCAGCGATGTAACCCATAAGCTTGATTCTGTCCAATTGGAGAAAGTATCCCGCTCCAGAGCCTGGTTTCCAGTCAATCCGGTCTCTTTCTTCCACCATCGTCTCAGTCACCTTGCAGGTACGGATTACGATGCCTATCAGCAATTCAAAGATCAAATCACGCAAAAAGCTGAGCAACTTCATTATCAGATTTTCTTTCAGGAGTGGGAAGGAACAGTCGTAGATGAGAAGATTTTTCTGGAAACCAAGAAAGCTCTGGAATGAAAAACCTACAATTTCATTTTGCATCAGTTGTTTCATTGATTTTAGCCGCGGTCAGGGGTAAACTCGCATAGAATGCGGAAAATTTTCCGTCTCTGGAGGTAGGTTCATTGCAAGTCCTGTCGATATTCAATCTCGGATTTCCAAATTCAGTTGCCTGTAACTGTTTTGATTTCTTCTGACTTCAAAATGTAAAACAATTCAAAAAAAGTCTCTGATTTACTTTATTGTAAAGCTATTTACAGCTCAAGTCACTCCAATATCAGACCGTCAATTGCAGTAGCTCACATAGTTAAACAGACTGGCGATCTCGAAATTTGAATTCCTACAAGCTGCTCCATGGGTCAAGGGTGATGTTTTTTTTGGAAATTCATAATTCAGGCGAAAGGCTCAACTGCCTAAAACGACTTAGTCCAAGTAAGTATACAGGCCCAGATGACAATTAAACTTTGTATCTTTAGACAGGTTGATCATTTGGAAGAAAATGAATCATCAAACCTCACCTTAAACACGAAATTGAAATGATAAAGAAAGCTTTCACACTGTTTTTAATAGTTTTTTCATTTTATGCACAAGGTCAAGACATCGTCAAAACTGATCGATCCCAAGTAGAAATCAATCCAATTTTACATGGTTCGTTGGCTCTAGAATATAATGATTTGACCATCTTCGTTGACCCTTATGGTGGAGCGGAGCGATTTGAGTCTTTCGGTCCCGCTGATCTGGTATTGATCACAGACATCCATGGAGATCACCTCAATCAGGAAACCCTGGATGGTCTGGATCTATCTCAAGCTACCATGGTTGTTCCGCAGGCAGTAGCGGAGAAACTTCCTGCTGAGAAATATAAAAGTATCGTAGTGATCGGGAATGGAGAGATGAAAAGCATTTTGGGACATAATGTGGAAGCTATTCCCATGTACAATCTACCAGAGACAGCAGACAGCCGTCATCCAAAGGGAAGAGGGAATGGCTATATTGTAGAGCTAGGTGGTAAAAAATTCTATTTCTCAGGAGATACAGAGGATATTCCCGAAATGAGAGCTTTGGAAGGGATCGATGTTGCCTTTGTATGCATGAACCTTCCTTACACCATGGATGTGGATCAGGCTGCTAGTGCCGTATCGGACTTTAAGCCCAAGGTCGTTTATCCTTACCATTATAGAGGCGCGGAAGGTCTGGCAGATGTTGAGAAGTTTAGATCCCTTGTGATGTCCGCTGCCCCTGAGGTAGATGTAAGGTTGAGAAATTGGTATCCAGAGAATTGATAGTATTCTAAGCAAGATCTGATGGAAATTCTTCTTCGCTATCTTCACTTCATCTCTGTCATCACGCTTTCGGGAACTTTGATCGCCGAGTTTTTTCTTTTGAAGAGTTCTTTAGAAAAGAAAGAGATTCGTCTCTTAGGTAGAATCGATGCAGTTTATGGTATCTCTGCCCTGGTTCTGCTAGGTGTAGGTCTGACGCTTTGGCTTGGCGGATATGGAAAACCAACTGATTTTTACAGCGAAAACCCTACCTTCCACCTTAAGCTTGGCCTTTTTGTATTGATCGGCCTAATTTCAATATACCCGACAGTTTTTTTCATCAAAAATGCAAAAGGGGAAGCCAACGAAATCGTAAAAATCCCATCCTCGGTTCATTGGTCTTTGAGGGCAGAGCTGATTCTGCTGGCATTAATTCCACTTTTGGCAGGGCTAATGGCTAAAGGGATCAGATTATTCTAATCCCCAAAACACATCCCCATTCCTTTGGCGGCCTGAACCAAGGTCCCGGAAGGATCTACCACATTGTAGGTGCTTATGGCTTCTTTGATAGGAACCGAAGAAAAATCATTGTTTCGAAGCACCACCAATTGACCAAATTTCCCATCCAAGACCAATTCCATCGCTTTTACACCAAAAACAGAGGCAATTACCCGATCAAAAGCGACCGGAGTACCTCCACGTTGAATATGTCCTAGAATTGTCTCCCGGATATCTGCTTCTAAGCCCGCATCTTTGAGTTGCTGACTGAGTGTAAGAGCTACCCCTCCCAATTTGACCGCTTGACGCCCCTCTTCACCCTTCGTGGAAGTAATCGTCCCATCTTTGGCATGTGCGCCTTCTGCGATGACAATATTGACAAAGCCACGTCCATCATCATACCGGGATCTGATTCGGTCTATCACCTTTTCCAAGTCATACGGAATCTCCGGTATCAGGCAAATTTCAGCCCCGCCTGACAGTGCTGTGTAGAGGGCAATCCAACCGGCATTTCGACCCATCACTTCCATAATCATCACCCGATGATGACTCGCAGCCGTGGTAACTAAGCGATCCAAAGAATCCGAGGCTACCTGTACAGCTGTCTGAAAACCAAAAGTAAAATCCGTGGAAGACAGATCATTATCAATCGTCTTTGGCACACCTACTACTGATATGCCTAGCTCAAATAGCGCTTGGGAAATTTCCTGCGATCCATCTCCTCCAATATTGATCACCGCATCAAACCCTTGATTCTTAATTTTCTGAATTAATAAAAGAAGGCGATTTTCCATCTCAACCGTCCCATCTGCTTTTTTTACCGGAAATCGTATGGGATTTCCTTTATTAGTAGTGCCGATTATGGTACCACCTTGCACATGGATTCCTGCGGTATTGGATTCATTCAACTGTATCAACCTTGGCGGATCCTCCATCAGCCCGTTGAAAGCCTCAAAACTCCCCCAAACCTGCCATTCCCCGGTCTTCGCTGCTCTTTTGGTGATTCCTCGGATCACTGCATTCAATCCCGGACAGTCTCCGCCACCGGTCGTAATCAATACCTTTTTCATGTTTCTGTGGTAATAGGTTTCGCTTGCAAAAAGAAGAAATCAGGAGTAAAAACCAACTTATTGCTCAATCAATCCGGCACAAAATTCTCAAGTTCCAAAAATATACTCAGCACCCTCCCGACACATTTCGACCGAAAAATCGAGAACCTTTCCTGCCAGCCTTTCAGCAAGTATCTCATCCAATCGGGAGTCTGTATTGTTGGGTTCATGATGAAAAATCCCTAAATGCTTCACTTTACACATGTTTGCAAACTCAATGGTATCCTGAATAGCACTATGCCCCCAACCGGTTTTCTCCTCATATTCAGCTAAGGTGTAGGCACCGTCATGAAGCAACAAATCGGCTTTTTTGGCGATTTCAAAGCCGCTTGTCCATTCGGGGTCATTCGGAAAATCACTTGACCCCAAGCGAACTTCATGGTCGGGAATGTAAGCTAGGACCGTATTCCCATCACTAATTCTAAAACCTAATGTAGGTCCTGGATGACATACAAATTCTGAATGGATAGTAAAATTCCCAATTTGGATCTGGTCATCTGAAAGCTCATGAATAATGGGATGATTCGGCAAATCCCCCAATCTCACCGGAAAAAGCGGCGGTGAAAAGTATTTTCGAAGTCTTTGAAGAAGTGGCGTATCAAAAGTACTTGGCCCCCATAAATGCACCTCCACATTTGGGTTGTACAAGGGCCGGAAGAAACCCAGCCCCATGGTATGATCGATATGTAAATGCGTAAGAAAAATGTGAATCTGGCGAACATCCTTATCTAAAAACCGCCCCAAACGCTGAATTCCTGATCCTGCATCCAAAATCAAGCAAGTCTCTCCATCCGAAACCTGCACACAAGATGTATTCCCCCCGTAAAAATTATTCTCTGGACCTGGCGCAGGAAGGGATCCACGACAACCCCAGATTTTGACTTTTATCATTTTTCAAGGGTCCAAAAGATTGCCATTGCTCCTAGAAAGCGGTCAGGTCTTGCGATAATGGGAAATGCTGTGACTTGAATATGTTCATCATTCCCCTGCATATTCTTAATAAAGAAGCTACCAGAAGTCGGTTTTCTCGTTTGAAGTGTTTGCACAAGCGGAAGACCTTCAGGCGATATGAGTTCTCCTTTTTCATTGTATGGAGTAAAAATCGTTGCCCATTCTTCTACCCGCATTCCTCCTGTCTCACCAAATTTCAACCCAAAAACAGTCTCGGCAGATTCATTGTAAAACAGTAAATTCCCCTCCGTATCAACAAGAAAAGCAGGTAAGGAAATCGTATCAATGAATTGTCGACCCAAAATCAACTCCAAAGGTTGTGCTGGCATATCAGGAAAATATTGCTTAAAATCAATTAAAAGTTAAGAAAATTCTTGAAATAATTATTTTATAATATAAAAACTCTATGAATTAGATTAAGTCGATTCAATTTATTTTAGAAAAAGCCTGATCCAAATCCTCCAAAAGGTCGTCAGTATGTTCAAGCCCTACCGAAACTCGAATCAGATTCGGAGGTGTGAGTGTATCAGGTCCCTCCACAGCTGATCTTCGTTCGATAAGACTCTCTATTCCACCTAAGCTTGTCGCATTTGC
>LJXT01000147.1 GCA_001314815.1 Algoriphagus marincola HL-49 | reverse complement strand
GAAACTACCTGCCATTCCACAGCATCCGCTCGGGATAGTCTCGACCGAATAATTGACCGGTAATGAAAGGATCTTTTGGGTCCAAATCATTGAAGAAAGCGCCTTTTGATGACAGTGACCATGCAATTTGACTTTTCGTGTCTCAGCAGAAAAGGCTTCAGGCTTAATATTTCCTGCAGCTACTTCCTTGCCCAAAAATTCATCAATTAAATGCACATGAAATTTCAATTTTTTGGCCGATTCGACCAGATCCTTGCTGACAATCCTTGGATACTCATCCCGAAAACTCAAAATAGCGCTCGGTTCCAAGCCAATCAGCGGCGCTTCACTATCAATCAGTTTTCCAAAAATCCGAACATTCGCCTCTGCATGCTTTTTTGCTTTCAGCAAGAGTCCTTTGGAAAGTGCCGAGCGACCACTTTCCTGATGATCCACGATTTTGACCTCATAGCCCAACTTTCTCAATAGAGAAATTGCCTTGACACCAATCTGCGTGTCATTATGATTGGTAAACTCATCCACGAAGAAATAGACTGATTTGATCACTTTCGTAGGCCCGGGAAGGGAAGCATAGTGCTTTTTATACCACTTTCGGAGACTGACTGGGCTTATTTCAGGCAAATTACGTTGAGATGCCACACCCAATACCGATTTCATCATGCCTCCCGTCAAAGCATTTTTGAGAAAGAAATTAGCGATGCCGGGCACTATTGACCCCAATTGATTGAGCTCGTTGATATAGGCAAAAGCTTTAGAACGAAGCGGAACACCGTGGGTTTTTTGGTATTGGTATAAAAACTCGGCCTTCATACTTGACATGTCCACATTGGAGGGACATTCTGCAGTACAGCCTTTACAGCTGAGACAAAGATCCAACGCCTCCTTGATCTCGGGATGGTCAAAAGCGTTCTCTTTTTTATCCAGCGTCAGAAATTCTCGAAGAGTATTGGCACGACCCCGAACAGTATCCTTCTCATTCCGAGTCGCCATATAACTCGGACACATGGTTCCGCCCGAAGCCGGAAGTTTACGACAGTCTCCCGAACCATTACACTTCTCCGCCAGCCGAAGGATGCCTCCGACATTGGAGAAGTCCAAAACTGTATCGTGTTCAGGCGTTTTCATTCCCGTCTCATAGCGAAGAAATTGATTCATGGGAGCAGCATCCACGATTTTTCCGGGATTGAAGATGTTTTTTGGATCCCAGGTGTATTTGATTCGGCGGAAAAGTTCGTAATTCTTCTCCCCTACCATCAGCGGAATAAAAGCTGCGCGCACTCGGCCGTCACCGTGTTCACCAGAAAGTGATCCCTGATATTTCTTCACCAACTCAGCGGAAGCAAGGGATATTTTGTAAAAATCCTCCACTCCCTCCTGTGTCTTCAAGTCCAAAACCGGACGGAGGTGAATTTCCCCAGCCCCAGCGTGGGCATAGTGTACCGGCTTCTGATTGAAGGCGACCATCATCTCATCAAACTCAGCAATGTAATCCGCCAAATCATCAATATCCACTGCCGTGTCTTCGATGCAGGCCACCGCTTTGGGATCTCCAGGGATATTTGCCAACAAACCCAAACCGGCCGCTCGGAGTGCCCATGCAGAAGCCACCTTCTCAGGTTCGATGATAGGATATGCATAACCTAGATTGGCTTTCTTAAGATCGACTATCAAGCCTTCACCTTTTGCAATAGCTTCTTCAAGGGTCTTTCCGCGAAACTCTATCATCAAAATTGCTTCCGGATCACCCTCGACAAAATAGCGGTTTTTGGAGTACTCGATGCTTTCCTTGGTACAATCCAAGACGATTTTATCCATCAGCTCTACCGCAGTAGCCGGATGCTTCATCGCTACTTGGGCAGACTTCATGCTTTCATGAATACTTTCAAAATGTGCGGCAACCACAATATCCACCGGGTCAGGGAGTGGATCGAGGCTAATTTTGATTTCGGTGGTGAAAGCCAAGGTTCCCTCGGATCCGGCCAGGAGTTTACAGAAGTTAAATTTTTCCTTTCCTTCGAAAAGCTCCGCTTTCAGCAATTCATCTACTGCATACCCCGTATTCCGGCGATGAATGGACTTTTTGGGAAATTGGGAATGGATTTCTTCCCGAACCCCGGGATTGTTGAGTTCATCAAAAATCTGTCGATAGATCGTTCCTTCCAGATCCTTTTGCCCACATTTTCTATCAAAATCATCTTGAGAAATTTCTCCAAAAACAACCTTTTTCCCATCACTCAGAATCGTATTCAGGGAAATTACCTTGTCCCGAGTCACCCCATAGACAATAGAAGTAGTCCCCGAGGAATTATTCCCCACCATCCCACCGATCATTGCCCGATTGGCAGTGGAAGTAATCGGACTGAAGAATAGTCCATAAGGTTTGAGGAAACGATTGAGTTCATCCCGAACAACCCCAGGCTGCACCCGCACCCAGCGTTCTTCCTTGTTGAATTCTAAAATTTGGGTAAAGTGCTTCGACACGTCTACCACGATGCCATTTCCCACACATTGCCCAGCCAGCGAAGTTCCCGCAGTTCGGGGAATCAGTGAGGTACCGTTTTCTGTAGCAAACTGGATGAGCTTCTGAATATCAGACTCAGTTTTTGGAAAAGCAACGGCAAGCGGCATCTCTCGATAGACAGAAGCATCGGTAGCATAAAGCGTCCGACTCAGTCTATCAAATTGCAGGCTACCTTCAAGTTGAGTAGCTAGTTTTTCTAATTGAGGTACTAGATTGGGTTGGTCTGAAAGCATGGGGTAAAAATAGCTTTCTTAGTCAGATAAAGGAAATAAAAAAATCAATGGGCAAAGGGCAATGATTAATACCTCACTTCCCAATATAAATGTTTACTTTTCCTCAATAACTTTACTGTAATCAGTTGAATAAAACACCTTTCAAACCCGAGGAATATGTTCTTTAACCGACTGATGGGTCCACCTTATTTGAACCATTTTTTCATTTCTTCTTCGAGTTCAACTTCGCTCAGGGTATTATCTTCGATTGAATCGCTATTTCCCTTTTCTATTTTGTCCAATAAAATCAACTTGTCCACCAATTCTTCCAAGGTAAATTCTTCGGGAAAGCTCTCAATTGTTTCTATTAACTGGTTCTTTTTGATCATCGCTTATACTTTTGGTTGAAGATACGAAGTTCTTACAAATTCCTCTTTTAAATGTACCAAGAATTATGTAAACAGACTGAATATCAATAATATCTGACTAAAATATTTCCAAACCATAATACTAACTTAAAATAAAAAAATCCCGCTAGTTGATATACTAGCGGGATTTAAAATTTATCTATTGCCAATTGGATTAGCTGATCGTCGACCCACTTGCCGTTCCCTCATGCGGAGTAAGAAGTTTCAACTTTCCATCCTTGTCTTCGGCCATTAGAATCATACCTTCTGAGTCAATGCCCATCATTTTTCGTGGTGCAAGGTTGATCAGCATGGTCACTTGCTTACCGATCAAAAACTCCGGCTCAAAATGTTCAGAAACACCACTCAAAACCGTACGATGACCTATTCCTGTATCCACTTTCAGCTTGAGGAGCTTTTTGGATTTCGGCATTTTTTCAGCTTCCAAAACGGTCACCACGCGCATATCCAATTTGGCGAAGTCATCATAAGTAATAATCTCCTTCATCGGAGCAACAGGTGCATTTTCAGCTTCATTCATTTTCTTAGCGTCTAATAGTTTTTGTACTTGTTTTTCAACTGTTTCGTCTTCTATTTTTTCAAAAAGCAATCCAGCTTGCCCGATTTCCTGCCCTTCGACAAGCAAGTCACCTTTACCGGCTTTGGTCCAATTAGCATCTTCCAAATGGAAAATATCAAACAACTTGGCTGCTGTAAATGGTAAGAAAGGCTCAGAAACAATGGCCAAATTCGAAGCAATATTCAAGGCAATATTGAGAATGGTTGCAGTCCTTGCCTCATCGGTTTTGATCGTCTTCCAAGGTTCGGTATCTGCGAGATATTTATTTCCCAATCGAGCCAAATCCATCATAATTCCCAAGGCTTCCCGGAAGCGGAATCGATCCATGGAACTCATGATTTTGGCAGGAAATTCAGCCAATTGATCCAATACTTCCTGGTCATATCCCGTCAACTCAGCTCGTGAGGGAACTTTACCCTGAAAATATTTATGGGTTAACACCACAGCCCGATTGATAAAGTTGCCGTATATGGCTACCAATTCGGAATTATTTCGTGCCTGAAAATCCTTCCAGGTAAAGTCATTGTCCTTGGTCTCGGGCGCATTGGCTGTCAAAACATAGCGCAAAACATCCTGCTTGCTCGGAAATTCTTCCAGATACTCATGAAGCCAAACAGCCCAATTTCGGGAAGTGGAAATTTTATCTCCTTCCAAATTCAGGAATTCATTGGCAGGTACATTATCCGGCAAAATAAAATCCCCATGGGTCTTCAGAATGGCTGGAAAAATAATGCAGTGAAATACAATATTATCCTTCCCGATAAAATGGAGTAGTTGGGTCTCTTTATCTTTCCAATAAGGCTCCCAGTCTTTTCCTTGCTCAGCAGCCCACTCTTTGGTAGAGGAAATGTATCCAATCGGCGCATCAAACCACACATAAAGCACCTTGCCTTCTGCGTCTTGTAGCGGAACTTTTATTCCCCAATCCAAATCACGGGTCATGGAGCGTGCCTGCAAGCCATCTCCGGCTTCTAGCCACGAGCGACACTGTCCCAGCACATTGTTTTTCCAATCTTGCGCATGATCCTCGAGAATCCACTTTTTCAAGAAATTCTGATAGCGGGCCAAATCCAAAAACCAATGCTTGGTTTCTTTCAAGACAGGTGTCCGACCACTGAGTTTGGAGCGGGGATTGATCAATTCTGTGGGACTGAGCGAAGAGCCACATTTCTCACACTGATCGCCATAAGCATGCTCAAATCCACATTTTGGACAGGTCCCTTCGATATAGCGATCAGCCAAAAACTGCCCGGCTTCCTCGTCAAAGTACTGCTCCGTACTTTGCACCAGAAATTCTCCTTTTTCATAGAGATCCTTGAAAAATCCCTGAGCAGTCTCATGATGGATTTTGGCGGAGGTTCGAGAATAATGATCGAAGCTGATTCCAAATTCCTCGAAGCTCTTTTTCATCATCTCATGATAAAAATCCACCACTTCCTGAGGCGTTTTTCCTTCTTTTTTGGCTTTGATGGTAATGGCGACGCCATGCTCATCAGACCCTCCAACAAAAAGGACATCCTTGCCCTGAGATCTCAAGTAGCGCGCATAGATGTCAGAGGGAACATAACATCCCGCTAAGTGACCGATATGGATTGGACCATTGGCATAAGGCAAAGCTGCGGTAAGGGTATGGCGTTTGAAGGATTTATTCATCAGGTGATAAGCTATATTCGTTTTTCAGGGGGCAAAGATAGGGAAAAGCTAGTACCTAATCAGGCATTATCGAATTCCTGTCGGGCTTCTTCAGAAAGAATACCCTGATAAATGATGGTAATGGCCTGATCAAAAATATCAGAGGGCGGAATCTGAAGGTCCTTTTGAATGGAGGAAGGGAATTTGGCTCGAAAACTTGGATCCAGAAGTGACTGCACCGCAGAAGCATAGAGCATGACCACCAAGCCTACATTCAAATTAGGACGAACTTGTCCACTTTGAATCCCTTCCTGAATCAATCGCTGAAAGCGTTCATAGGCAGATTCCTGAATGTATAGTATCAAATCCTCCCAAACTTCAGGTGCATATTCGCGGAGATCCTCAAATAGCTCAGGATTGATCGGGGCCAAATAGTTTGCGATGACCGAAAGACTGGATTTCAGCTTGAGAGGAAAAGCGATGTAGCGATTATCCACGATGGCCTCCACTTTTGCAGTCATTCGGATTTTCAGTTTTTGGAAGGCAGCGGCAAGCAGTTCGGTTTTGGAAGAAAAAAATCGATACAGAGTCTTTTTACTGATCCCCAAAGACTGACAGATATCATCCATGGTCGTGCTGCGAAAGCCCTTTTCCAAAAAAAGCTTGTACGCCGCATCGATAATCTTGGCTTCCTGATTAATTTTTTGAGTCATAGCGGGTTTAATTCAAAAACAAGTAACAAAGGTATACCCCTCTTCAAACTTTTCCACCTTACAACTTTACAAGCATCCAACTTCCGCTTAATTTAGCCATCATTTCAAAAAATTATGACGCAGCAGGAAGCCCAAAAACGCATCGCCCAACTCAGCAAGGAAATCAATTACCACAACCATCTCTACTATCAGGAGAGCCGGATCGAAATATCGGATTATGAATTCGATCAATTGCTAGAGGAACTGATTCGTTTGGAAACTGAGTTTCCGGAGCTTCTTCGAGAAGATAGCCCGAGTCAGCGTGTGGGTGGGACGATTACCAAGGAGTTTCAGACCTTGGCTCATGAGTATAAAATGCTTTCCCTCGGAAACACCTACACGATCGAAGAGCTACAGGCCTTCGATGAGCGAGTCGAAAAAGGATTGGGCACGCGTGATTACGAGTATTTTTGTGAGCTCAAATTCGACGGTGTTGCGATCAGTTTGGTCTACGAAAATGGCACCTTGGCACGTGCTGTCACCCGAGGAGATGGCACCAAAGGAGATGATGTCACTGCCAATGTCAAAACGATTCGAAACATCCCCTTAAGCATTGAAGGCGAGGCTATTCCGGATAAATTTGAAGTTAGAGGAGAGATCTTTCTTCCCCGAAAGGAATTTGATAAAATCAATGCCGAGCGGGAGAAAAACGGAGAAGCCTTACTCGCAAATCCTAGAAATGCTGCCTCGGGAACTGTAAAAATGCAGGATAGCAGCGTGGTGGCCAAGCGTCGTCTCAACTGCTACTTTTATCAATTATTGGGAGAAGACTTATCAGTAGCTACCCATTCGGAAGCTATTCACCTGATCGAAAAATGGGGATTCAATGTCTCCCCTACCTACAGTAAGGCCAAAACCCTCCAAGAAGTCCTAGAATACATCGAAGACTGGAGAGAAAAGCGACATCAACTTCCACTTGATACGGATGGGGTGGTCTTGAAAATCAATGACTACCAGCAGCGAGAGGAGTTGGGTTTCACCGCTAAAAACCCTCGATGGGCCATTGCATACAAGTATAAGGCCGAGAGTGCCGAAACTCAATTGCTTTCGATCACCTATCAGGTTGGTAGAACGGGCGCCATTACCCCGGTGGCAAACCTCTCTCCCGTCAGCCTAGCAGGCACAACCGTCAAGCGGGCATCGCTACACAATGCCAATGAGATCGAGCGCCTTGGGATTCATGAAGGAGATATCGTATCGGTGGAAAAGGGCGGAGAAATCATTCCTAAAATCACCGGAGTGAATCTTCTAAAACGAAAAGCAGATGCTGAGCCGGTTCAATACATCAGTACCTGCCCTGAGTGTGGAACTGAGCTGGAACGTAAAGAGGGCGAGGCCAAGCACTTTTGCCCCAATGCCGCGAGCTGCCCTCCGCAGGTGTTGGGGCGGATCGAGCACTTCGTCAGTAAACGCGCTATGGACATTGACTCTATGGGAACCGAGCGGATTCGGGCTTTGATCGAGCAGGGTTTTATCCGAAGTTATGCGGATATCTATGATCTGGAGGCTAAAGCAAAAGACCTATTGGGTTTGGAAATGAGTCAGGATCAATACGAAAAAGAAGGAAGCGGCTTATTGTATATCAGCTTGGAAAAAGCGCTCTTCGCTTTGACAGAAAGCATTTCTTTCAAGCAAATCCAAGAGTACTTGACCGAGGCGGCAGAACTTCCGCTTTTTGACACGCTGCGGGGATTTCAGGAACAAATCCGAAAATGGAAAAAGAAAGTCTCCTCTAACGTGGGAATGGTGGATTACCTCATCCATGCCTTGAAGGAGCATGCCGATTTGCCCAAATTGGAAGACTTTGTGCCGGTAGCCGTTGTTTTGGATATTTTTTTGGGAAGACGATCCGACTTCGGGGCCATTTTGGAAGCTAGCAAAAAAGAAGGAACAGTACACGGCATCTTGCTCAAACTAGGGGTGGAACTTCCGGATGAACTGCGGGAACGGATCAAAAAGCTAAAAGCCAATACCTTTCAGGAAGGCGTGATTACCAATATGCTGGATGGGATCAAAGCTTCCAAAGAACAATCATTTGAAAAGGTGCTATTTGCATTGGGAATTCGAAATATCGGAGAAAACACCGCCCAACTTTTGGCCAGACATTTTGGAAGCATCGAAAAGCTCCAAGCCGCTTCAAGCGAACAACTTTTGGATATCAATGGCGTGGGAGAAACGCTCGTCCAAAGTATCCAAGACTTTTTCGCACAGGAGGAGAACTTGGAGCATATTGAGCGATTGAAGGCTCGAGGCTTACATTTTGAGATTCAGGAAGATGAAAACAGCCCGAAAAGTCAGGCTTTGGCCGGAAAGCGAATATTAGCTTCTGGGAAGCTGGAAAATTTCAAACGCGATGAAATCAAAGACTTTGTTCAAGCGCACGGAGGGCAATACATCAGTGCTGTCAGCAAAAATCTGGACTTCATCATCGAGGGAGAAGGCATGGGTCCCAGCAAAAAAGAAAAAGCCGAAAAGATTGGGGTGCCGCTGATTTCCGAGGAAGAGTTTTTGAAGATGGTGGAAGGTTGAGGGTTCTTTTATTTAGCGACGAAATACAATTGAAATATGGCTCGCTCCACTCCTGCCTGACGTGGCAGGAAATATTCCAGAAAGGAAAAAAGAGTGC
>LJXT01000146.1 GCA_001314815.1 Algoriphagus marincola HL-49 | reverse complement strand
TCTCTTCCAAATCGCTCATATCATTATGCAGGTAGCGAAAGCGCATAGCCTTACACAAACGGACACCGTCAATGATCGAAGCGTGATTGAGAGCATCAGAAATAATCGCATCTTCAGGACCTAGTAGAGGCTCAAATACACCACCATTCGCATCGAAAGCCGCTGCATATAAGATGGTATCTTCCGTGCCTAAAAACTCGGATATCTTTCGCTCTAGTTCTTTATGGATATCTTGAGTTCCACAGATAAATCGTACTGAAGAAAGACCAAAGCCATGGGAATCAATCGCAGCCTTTGCCGCTTCAATAATTTTGGGATGAGATGAAAGACCCAAATAATTATTGGCACAAAAATTCAAAACTTTTTTCCCACCTGCTATCGTAATTTCAGCTCCCTGTGGAGAGGTAATTACCCTTTCTTTTTTAAATAAACCTGCTTCTTTAATCTCTGCAATTTCTTGTTCAAACTTGGGTTTAATCTGTTGATACATGTTGATTGGTTTTTGATCAGCTTATTCTTTTAATTGATTTCCCATTCGTCAAAAAACGCCATAGGACATCTGTTTTTTATTACTTTTGCGCAAGCAAACCCAAATATAATCAAAAAGCCAGGCATCACTAGCCGGGAAGAATTTACTCCTTACTCATGGAAAAAATCCTAGTAATTGGAGCTGCAGGACAGCTCGGATCTGAACTTACCAAAGCCCTTACAGACCGATTCGGATCGGAACATGTCATCGCTACAGACTTGAATGCTGCCGCAAAGGAAAAATTTGACTTCTGTAGATTTGAGGTTTTGGATGTCATGGATCAAGAGAGTGTCCGAAGCTTAGTCAAAAACGAAAAAATTACACAGATTTATCATCTTGCTGCTGTTCTCTCAGCCACGGGGGAAAAACGTCCTCTATTCGCATGGGAGCTTAATATGGAAAGCCTACTCTTGGTCTTGGAATTGGCACGGGAATTCCAACTGAATAAAATTTATTGGCCTTCCTCTATTGCAGTATTCGGACCTAATACTCCAAAGATCAATACGCCTCAATATTGTGTGAAAGAACCCAATACTGTCTATGGTATTTCAAAGCAGGCGGGAGAAAGATGGTGCGAATATTACTTCCAAAAATATGGAGTAGATGTTCGAAGCTTAAGATATCCTGGGCTGATTGGATACAAAGCACTGCCGGGAGGTGGTACGACGGACTACGCAGTTGATATATACCACAAAGCCTTAAATGGAGAAAAGTTTACCTGCTTCTTAAGGGAAGACTCCATGCTGCCAATGATGTACATGCCTGACGCTATCAAAGCCACCATAGACCTAATGGAAGCACCAATTGAAAATATCAAAATACGGTCAAGCTACAATTTGGCAGGGATGAGCTTTTCGCCAAAGGATATCTATGAAAGTATCTTGGAGCACCACCCTGATTTCAAAATCAACTATGAACCTGATTTCCGTCAGCAGATCGCTGATGGCTGGCCAGATAGCATCGATGACCATTTCGCCAGAGATCACTGGGGCTGGAAGCCAGCTTATGGTTTGAAAGAAATGACAAAAGATATTTTAGAGAATCTACCGAAGTTTTTTCCATTCAAACCTTGACCTCTGTATCATAAAAGAATAAAATTGCTTCTAAAATATTATGCGCATCGGCTTTCTGCATAATATTGGCTCGATGCCTTTCAACAGTTCGTTTGGATAAGCCAAGACTTTGCGCGATCTCTTTGAGTGGTAGACCTTTGGAAGAAAGATCTAAAACCTGCCTTTCCCTTTTTGTAAGCTTTCCATAATCATTTGAAAAGCCCATGTTGTTATGTCCCTGATAATTCTCGTTTGTTAAAAGATAAAGGTCCTTGAAAGACTCTTTTTGATGCTTTGAAACCGGATGAATTTCAGCAATAAATCTGGAAGATCTATCAGAAACACTGATGGTTCGAATGTGGAATAACTCATTGTTTTGACGCAAACTCACATTTACAAATTCGACCGATTTTACTAACTGATGTTCAAACCGTTGCATATTTAAAGAATTCGACTCGTGTGATTCGAAATCAAAAAGTTTAAAGAATTCTTTTCCGATAATACTTTTCTCATTTAGCAAGCTAGCACTTTTAAAAAAAGCATTATTTGCACGCTCTACAATACCCCTTTTTACAAACATTTTGGGATTGCTCGAATTATCAAAAAATAATTTATAGTGCTTGGAATTATAAAAACTAAAAAACTTTTTCTTATCCAATGAATTTATCAGCTTGTTTATCACACTACTATCATCCATTGGAAGAAATAAAATATTTTCTACTCCTGCCTCAAGAGCAATATAAATTTCTTCTTTGCCACAACTTTTTCCTAATATCAGAAAAAAAGCTACGTTATTTTCTAAAAACACTGGTTTAAGCTTCCGATGGAATTTAAGCCACTCCCTTTCGCAGCTTTGATTGTCAAAGAAAATAAAATCAAACTTTTCAAAATATTCATAGGAAGGCAAGGCTTCATCAAGAATCAAACTGTCTAAAACAAATTTGGGGGAGACCTCGCCAAGGACCTGAGTCAAGCTTGATTCTAAACCTGGGTTTTTACCAATATATAGAGCCCTCACCATGCAATAATTTTTTATTCCTCACCTGTAGCAAAAGTCCAAGTAGGGCTATTTGCCACATTCCTTCCTTCATACTTTGCAACCACATACCAGAAGTAAGTAGTATTGGGTTTCAAACCTGTGACATTCGCTTCATTGGTAGGTAAGTTCTCTCCTACCAAATCCTGTACAGTACTATTTGATTCAAAAATGAATACTGAATATGTTAATGGAATATCTGGATTTTCCCGATCCACATTCCAAGAGAACGTAAAATTCAGATCTTGATTGACCGCTCCATTTCCTGGAACTGGATCAGAAAGAATTACGCTTCCCACGTTATTTTCATCCTCCAAAAGAAAAAAGGTAACGGCAGTATTTTCTTCCTCATAGACAGCGATGTTGACCGTTCCATTTAGAAAATCTTTTTTCCTAGCAGTAATCACCACATCGCCTTCCTTGATCTTTTCTAATTGAAAGGTTCCACCTTCATCAGTCAATACGGCATTGCTAGATGGAGTAGTTGTAATCAGGACTCCTTGCAATGGCTCGTAGGTATCACCATCTACAACTATCCCGGATATGGATCCGAAACGCTCAATATCAAAAGTTTCTTCTTCACATGCTGTAGTAAAGATCAGAAAGAAAACGAGCAAAAAGCCCCCTATTTTTTTATTTTGCATTATTTCCTAAATAAAATCGTAATCCTAAATTCACTCCCCATATCAAATCATTGAAGCTTCCTGACTCAATACCATCATATTGATCATTTAACATTTGGTTGAGAAAGAGCTTTCCGGTAAGAGCCGTTCCCCCTGATAGCATATATTCCAATCCTCCACCGTATTTTACATATGGTAGATAGGTGTTTTGAGAAAAGCCTACCTGGTCGTTAAGATCAAAAAAGGTACCTGCTCCTACAGATACAAAAGGCGATAGTTTGCCTGTCGAATTAGCCATATACAATAGATTTATATCCCCATGGTAATCGACAGATCTAAACAACTCAGGTACTTCTATCTGATGAAAACCAAAACCTCCCTCCATGTACAGCGAATTAGATAACTTGAATGCCAACGACCCTGTAAAACCTGGCCTGAATGCCGTTCTTGAATAATCTCCTACATAGGTTTGGAAATTTCCGCTCAAGGATAAAAACATATTTGATCGATCCACTCCCTGATGTAATCTTCCTATATAATCCGTTTTTTGATTCTGCTCTTTTTCTAATTGATAAGCCTCCATTACTTGGGCTGTGGTATCATTTTCGGATTTGAAATTCCACAAGCCATCAACCACCCCTTCTAAAATCATACTATGAACGGCCTTTTCTACAGCTTCTGTGATAGCCATTTCGGTAGGTTCGTTGTAGGTATAGCCTGTTTCTGCTTCTAAGAGTCTTTTAAATTTGACATACCGGAAAAACCCAGCTGAGACTTCTTGGGAGAGAATAGATTTGGTGGTGTAAACTGTCTTCAAAATCTTTCCATTATTGGTGGAGACAGCTCTTAAATAAATACTTACACGATCTTCCCTGTATTGAGAAGATGCATCCGCCCCAAAATAACGGACTCCAGCACCTCCGGTGAAGATATTCGTCTCATAAGAAATGATACCTCCCTCCAACAAAACCCCAGCGAATAGTAGTGGTGGCAGAAGAATATTGGTGGTTCCTTCGTATTGTTCCCTACTTGATCGAATGATTTTTCGCTCATTCAATAAGTTAGAGATATTCTCACGCTCAATCGGAACAAACCAACCAGACGTTTCAAGAGCTCTAATTAAGATATTGGTAGCGCCTTGTGTAACTGCAGTAGACCAATTCGCCCCCACATTAGACTCCTTATACTGTCCAGTCTGATCACGAAACTTATACACTGCGACATATATAGGCTCGGAAGGTTCAGGCAAACCAAGCAATTCCGATTTGAAAGGTGTTTCAGGACCGAGCCTGGCATCTCTGTCATTAAATGGCTGGTAGTAGGATGGTGCACAGCCGTATCCGAAACATAGAACTAACAATAAAACTACAAAAATCAACCTTTTGTAGCTGTGAATAGATTTGAGTTGCATTTATTTTTTGGTTAAAAAAATGGAACCTCAATGACTGAGGTTGCTCCAGTCACATTATCAACAATCGTGACAACGAGCCCCGATCCTGAATTCGAAATATCTATTTGATAATCTCCTAAATTATAGGTTCCTGACTCTAGAGATTCCTCACCAAATTGCCTATCAATAACCTCTCTGGAAAGTCTACTTAAAATTTGACGGTTTAAACTTTCAGAGAAATCATTTAACGGATCTTGACCAAAACCAAAGCGATCATTATCCCTGGTAGCGGGATCTTCAAAAGTATCCTGTGCTTGAGCTGAACTCAACAGCCATTGATAGTTAAACGTATCCCCTCCAAACGCAGGGTTTTGGGGAGTATAGACTAATCGTTGTGCAAATAAATCTGATACTCCGATCAAGGATAGTACAAAAGCGAATAATAAAACTTTTTTCATGGATAGTGTAATTAAAATATTCCTGATCCTTTTCGTTCTTCTCCATCTAATTCACGAACTAATTGTTCGTATTGAATCAGATATTGCTGGGTAATTCCTATCGATTGTTTTGCCAACTCCTCTACAATGTCTGCCCGCGGCTGAAGAAAAGATTGAAAAACCGTTATTTCATTTATGGATATTTCAATCGTGGTAGTGTTGAGTCTGAATGGCTTTTCGACAATGAAAATAGAATAGTTGCTAGCCTCAGGTGGAGCCACCCAATCTCTGTAGAAGAAATCATAAAAGTCTCTTCCACTTTTGGTTTTTGTATCATCTATAAGAAGACCATCTATCTCCAACACGACCTCTGAGCTACTTTTTTGTGTCTCTTGTTTTTTGATTGACTCAAGAAGGATTTGAAGTTCTTGAATAGTAGCCTTCTTCTTAGTCGTATCCAAAGCAATTCTAGTGGTATCCGACTGAGCCCAAGCAAAATTCGTCGAAAAACAAAAAATAAAAATAGAAATCCTAAAATAAATCCAAAGCCTTCGCATAAAACCGCATTAATTAAAATTTATGATAAATAAATTAATTAATAGCGAATTTTCCAACAATTATTGCCTCATTGGAAAATTAAAGGTTGTGGTGGAAATATTTAGGGTCATTCCTGCACCTCCTGAGCCGGAAGTTTGAGTGACTGATACAGGAGATTGAAATGGATCAATCAAGGCAGTTAAACTAGAACCATTACCAATTTGGGTTGCTTCAAAAGTTTGATTTCCCGAACCAATAAATCCATTGCCTAAAAGTGCAACATCAATCTGGTTGCTGTTTCCTTGTTGATTGAGCGTTGCAATTCTTGCACCGATACCATCATTCTCGATGTATGCGTTGATAGTATTGTTATTTCCGGCTTGATTTGCATTTAAAGTGATGTTTTGGCCTATTGTCCAAAGCCCTGCATCATTAGAATTGCCCAATTGAGTTAATATCGCACGATTTTGCCCTCCAGCCTGATCCACGTAACCGACATTATTGTCACCGTTCTGATTTAGCATTACCAAATTTTGGCCCTGCTGAAAAACAGCGGCATTATTACGGTTACCCACCTGCATGACTGTGGCACTGTTACTCGGCAGCATGACATCAGGTGAAATGATCTGATTAGAAACTAACTCTTCTTCTCGTTCACTTTGGCTTTCTTGGGAAAAAGCAGCCAATGAAATGGAGAAAAGGAAGATCAAAGCGATAAAAAAACAATTGGGCTTATTCATAAAATTTTAAATTAGTTCTGTGTTATTGACGAAGAATTCCCAATTCCGGTTTGGGTAGAAGTAGCAATATTTCCGATTCCCGTTTGCTCGATGATTGAAGAATTCAAAATACCCCGCTGAATAATAATTCCCGAATTGGAATCTCCTGTCTGAAATAAGTCTGCTAAATTTTCTTCACCACGCTGAAATATCTCACCGGTGTTATCATCCCCAAAGGCATCTTGAAAAGATTCGTTGTCAAAACCTCTTTGAGTAGTCAAATGCGAATTTCTTGCACCATCTTGGCTAAGGAAAGCATAATTATTTTCACCTCGCTGAATGATCCCTACATCAGCACGGAAATTAGATCCTGCGAAATTTCTTCTACCAGTTTGAATTGACTCAATCTCATTCCCTTCTCCAATTTGACGGGTACCTAGGGAGTTTCTGTTTCCATCCTGCTGTGAATCCATCAAGTTTTCGTCTCCAAATTGAAGTGAGCGTGCGATGTTACGATTTCCATTTTGAAACTGATATGCCTCATTAGAGTAATCACTTGGAAGTACAGCAGCAGCTTGGATTGAGTTTGGAGCAATCACTTGCCCTCCATTTAAACTATTCTGTACAATTCGAGCGCGATTTCGATTTCCATCCTGATCTTGGATAGCTAAATTAAAGCCAGCACCAAACTGACCGATCCGAGCAGTATTTCTGTTACCTACCGAAAGCTGGTCTGCGACATTCAATCCAAAACCCAATTGACGAACAGTCGCCAAGTTTTGATTTCCATCTTGAGATTGAAAGGCAAAATTAGAAAAACCCCGCTGACGAAGCCTGACAGTATTTTCATTACCAAGCTGAGCAACATCTGATAGATTTTCTATTCCCGTTTGATTTTGAGTGGAACTGTTGCTATTACCCTCCTGGTCAGAGGTAGCTATATTTCCAAAACCTTGTCCAAAAGCAATCGAACTAAATAGAAACAAGGAAGAATATACAAGGAGCTTTTTCATAGGAAAAAAGCTTGGCTAACTAAGTTAGCCAAGCATTTGTTGAATCTAAATTAGTTTTGAGTTACAACTGAAACGTTTCCATTTCCAGCTTGAATTTGCTCAGAGAAATTCCCCATTCCAGTTTGAGTGAGTTGAGTTAAGTTATTGTTTCCATTTATGAAAACGAACGCATCATTACCCATTCCATCTTGAAGAAGAGTTGATTCATTATCGTTTCCGATTTGATCACCGAAGAAGAAGTTACCGTCACCTTGCTGTACAATATCTACAGCAAGATTTCTGTTACCTACTTGGATGAAATCCGCGCTATTACCATCACCTCTCTGGAAGGTTTTACCCTGATTTTCGTTTCCTTCTTGACCGATGAAAGCAGAATTATTTGAGGCTCCTAGTTGATCAACTTCTGCCATGTTGTCATTTCCTGTTTGTATAATTTCAAGAAAATGAGAACTGGAAGACTGACTTCCATCGGCATCATTTCTATTCCCTTCTTGTAATACAAAACCTGTGTTACCTCCATTGAAAGTTCTTAGTCTAGCATAGTTCTCTTTTCCATCTTGGATGATCTCATGATAACTAGCAGCGGTACCACCTGAAAAACCTTGTCTCTGCTGGATTAGCGCCTCATTATCATTTCCAATTTGGTTCATAAAAGCTTCAGCATTGTTTGACTGAACGCTTCCTCCGCCAAATCCGCCTTGCAAAACAGTACCTTCATTTCTATTTCCGTCCTGAAGAAGGGTAGAAATATTATCATTACCTAGCTGATCAACAGTAGCTGTGTTGTTATTGCCTGTTTGATCAGTTGTTGAACTGTTTCCGCTACCAGTTTGAGCGAAGGAAACAGAAGCTGTAAAAGCTAATGCGCCGAGGAATAAAATTGATTTTTTCATGATTTGAAATAGTTAATTGTTAGAAATTGATTAATTAAAATTATAGTCTTATTGTTCAGATTAAAAGCGCTGAGAAACTTTTAAACAATTTTTTGCTTTTCAGAATATATTTTTTGTATTTCATTTCAAAAATAGGGTTTAAAAGTAGTTGTGTCAATGGGTAATTTCCGCCATTCAATAAAAATTAATATTGGGTAATTTTACTCAAAAATTCAGTTTATAATGTTCAAAAAAAATTTTAATCAATTACAATCAGCCACTTTTCAGGTTCGAAAACCTGATTATCAGATATGATAAATACGCCTGGGTTCTCGCACTATAAAGGCTGAAATAGAGTTCTTATGAGATTAAAAAGTCATCAAGAGTTCCATCAATCTATTCTAGTTTAGGTTGTGTTATGACAACTTCTGAAATTAATTTTAAATGATTATCCGCAATCATGCCAGTAGTTCAAAATGGCCTCATCCCGATATATCGGGACTGGCCTCCGGATTCGCGGTTAATTTTAGGAGGGGAGGAAA
>LJXT01000144.1 GCA_001314815.1 Algoriphagus marincola HL-49 | reverse complement strand
TCTGAAAAGGTGTTGGAGGCGATCGAAGCGATTGAAAATGGTCAGATTACAGCCCATGGAAAAGCCATTCAAACCTTACCCCTACAGCCAAGAATAGCCCATATGTTGCTCTATGCGAAAGAAAATGGACAGTTGGAATTAGCCACTGATGTGGCTGCTATCCTGGAGGAGCGAGATCCTTTGGGAGCTGATGCGGGAGTAGATATCAATTTGCGCGTGGAAGCCTTGAGAAGATTTAGAGATCGTGGAGTAAGCATATCCAGAATCAAAAAAATAGAAAAGGTAGCTGCACAATACAGGAAAATCTTTCAGGTTACGCCAGAAAATTCGCCGGTAGATCCTTGGGTAACCGGACTATTGCTAGCCTATGCCTACCCAGAACGGATTGCCGCAGCACGTCCCGGAAACAATGCTCAGTTTCAATTGGCGAATGGTAAAATTGCTCAAATCGGTCACCGAGATGACTTGGCTCATGAATCTTGGCTAGCCGTGGCACAGGTGGATGCGAGAGAAGGAATGGGCAAAATATGGTTAGCCGCTCCCTTGAACCCAAAAGATCTTGCACCCATGCTTAAGACTCGAGAGGTCTTGGAATGGGACCGAAAAAAGGGTGGGCTTATTGCGGAGACCGAAGTCCGAATTGGGGCGATTATTTTGGGAAAAAGACCACTCAAAGCATTCAATCCCGAATTAGCCAAGGAAGCAATTGTTAGGGCTATTCAGGAAGATGGCCAGTATTTATTGGATTGGAATGAGGAAACCCTACAGCTAATTTACCGGGTACAATCGATTAGAAATTGGAATAATGATCCATCTTGGCCGGATTGGTCGGTTCAAAATCTCTGTGAAAATTCACCTGATTGGCTATCTCCCTATTTGATGGATATATCGAAAAATGAGGACTTCAAAAAGCTTAATTTAAAAGATATACTACTCCATTCTCTTTCCTTTGAGCAGCAGCAAATGCTAGTACAACTTGCTCCAGAAAAAATAGAAGTGCCCTCAGGAAGCAAGGTTAAAATTGAATACCAAGAAGAAGGTATGCAACCTCGACTATCTGTAAGATTGCAGGAGCTTTTTGGTTTGATAGATACTCCAAGGATAAATCAGGGTAAAAATGCTTTACTTCTTGAAATGCTTTCACCGGGCTTTAAGCCAGTGCAATTGACTCAAGACTTAAATAGCTTTTGGTCCAATGGCTATTTTGAAGTCAGAAAAGAACTAAAAAGAAGGTATCCCAAACACGAGTGGCCTGAAAATCCATTAGAAGCAGAGGCAGTAAGAGGTGTGAAAAAGAAAAGGGATTAATCCTCTAAATGGTCCAAGTAATCCAAAAGCTGCAGGAATGAAGCAATAGTAAATGGAGTCATGCCCGTTTTTTTCTTTATTTCTTGTAAATAAATATTTCGTAGAAGAGGATAATCACCTAGATTATAAATTCTGGCTAAGGTGACACCTCTAAAAACATAATAGACAAAGTTTTGAGTTCTGAATACTTTTTCTTTTCTGTCTGCAAAGGCCTTCTCGAGATTTTCTGGGATAATCATTTCATCCATCCAGCGAAAGCCATACCCAACAAAAAACTTCTCTGCAGCCATAATTGATTGAGCCAGCTGTGAATTTGAGTTTAAGACAAAACGCTTTGGAAGCTCCTTCCCAATTTTGTCAGGACTTTGGATAAGAGTAATGATCTACGGGAATAATCACTTAAACTTGGGAGAAATCTATGGATGATTTCTTCAACTTCATGAATTCTTACCCCGAGATTATATTCTAAATAGCTGACATCTGGATATTCAGAATAATGAATAAATACCACTTGCTGCCCATGATCAAAATCTTTGAAAAACAGCATGTGGTTAGGATGAAATTTAAAGCCAAAATCGCTCAGAAATTGATTATGAAATCCAATGACGTCTAGCTTTCTCATATGAATATTAACTTCAAAAAGATTCAAAAGTTGTACTCAATCAGAAAATAATTCTCTCATTTCCAATAACATAGGCTCAACCTCAGATTTTTTAATGGAAAGACTATCAGGATCTTCCGGGTTGTGGAGGTAGTGATTCCAGTGCTTCTCTGCTTTTCGAATGGTTCTTGGCGAAATATCGAATTCCACGCTATCCAAATATTCCTTTGCCAAACTGGAAGCCTTGAAATTTCCAAATAAGTACACTCGGAAAACATCAACAAAACGCTGGCTCAGATCGAATTCTTCTAAAATCTGCACAAAAGCTCCCTGCTGCTGCTTATTTTTTCGATCATGGATAGCCTTAAAAACCGCATCCAGTGATTCCTCATTCCAATGCGTTTTAGACAAGGCTCTACAAGCCAGATAGGCAGCTTCCCAATCATCAGAAAGCACTAATTCGATCAACTTATCTTTGACTTCTTCGGTAGCTTTAAGCCCAAGTTTATCAGCAAAATTATAAGCCTCTGCTTCCTCGGGGTCAAGCATTCGCTGAAAGAGTTTTTCTATTTCTTCGTCCATAGTTATTTGTTTATTTGCAGAAATCCTTTTCTGGATCTAATTGTATGCATATTCCCAATACCCAAAATATTGATTTTACGACTTTTGAGGAGCTATTGAAAAAGTCCAAAAAGGAAAATCTGGATCTTCAATACAATCAAAAAAAGCACCAACTCGAGTTGGGGATGCAAAATAACTGGTTTGCCAAGATATTTCTTCCTTGGGATCACAATTGGCAAAATGACCAACTCGTTTTTCAATCCAAATCAGCCATAGCATTGGTTGGAATAAGAGCCGGGCAAGCATTTACAGGGCTAATTGAAAATCGTCATTTGATTGATCACAAAATATTTAGAGCCTATATGGTTCGGAAAAAACAAGGTAAATCACAGGTTAAACATTTGAAAACCAAGGGTAAGTCTAGAGCAGGATCAAAAATCAGATTAGCTGAAACAGAGCGTTTTTTCAATGAAATTAATGAAAGGCTAAAAGTCTATGCAGGTCAGGTAGCCGTAGATCGATGGGGAATAGCCTGTGGAAAAACCCTTTGGCCCTACCTCTTTGATGCGGAGGTTACTCCCCCATTTTCAAAAAAAGAATCCAACCTTGTTCAGCTTCCCTTCCACGTGCAGCAAGCATCGTTTGAGGAATTACAAGCAATTTCAGAACTATTGATGGGCTATCATCTTTTGCTTTCCGATGAAGGGAAGGACTTTTTTGAAGAAATATTTCAAAAACCCAAAAATGATTTGAGTACCGAAGATGACTGGTAACAAAAAAGCCCCGAAAAATCGGGGCTCTTGCTAGTGGTTAGTGAATTTCAATTTATGAGTTTCCGCCATTTCCATCGATAGGAGAAGGATATTGATTGGAAAGCATTGCCAAGGTTTCATGCGCCATCTTGACGTTGTATTCATAGGCTAGGCTCTTGTAGTTGACCAAATCCACGATCGTACCGATGAAGCACAATCCGACAGTCAAAATATATAGAATACCAAGGCCGATTTGACCCAAAATGAATCGGTGTAAACCTGCAAATCCAAAGAAACCGATCAAGGTCAAGATTAGGATCATTTGAGCATCTTTTCTTCTCGCGCGATAAACCTGTGCAAAAAGAGACGCCTGATCGTCATCCATATTTTTCAACAGTCCTTGAATGTAGCCCAATTCCATTCCTTCGAGTTCGGGCAGGTGTCTTAATACATTAGCCATAGTTGTGTGTTGTTTTTAAGTTGCTTATCAAATTCCAAATTCTAGAAATAATCACCAGATACGCCAAAGCTGCCAAGGGATGCATTTCCCAAGATGCCTGAAATTCTCCTCGTGCCAGTAGGTTCATGGCCCGCCCCAAACCGCAACCAGGACACCAACTGAACCCGAGATTTTCCAGCGGACAGAGCGAAAAGTGATTCGCTGCCCAAGGGTCAATCGTGAGAATTGCAAGCAAACTTCCGATCCAAAAGATCAGCTCCAATGGAAGCTTCTGAAGTTTCAGGATGATTGCTTTCATGCCAGTAAGAATACGAAAAGGGTGCCAATGCCCAAAATGCATGTTTTTCGTCAAAAAGAGGGGGTTGGACGATTAAAATGATTGATAAACGTACAAAAATGTGTCCGATTATGAACGGACAACTTGAGGTAAGTTCAGTTTTATGACTTCACCAAATTGTTCTTTTTGTTGAATTTCCATCATTCTGCGAAAGCCTTCATAGCTTTTCTTCGAGCCGTAATTTTTCCATCCCGAAAAGCGAAAAACAAGATCCACCAAATTTCCAGGAAGTGCATTTGTGCTTTTAATTCCAAGTGCATTGGAGGCTTCTTTTCCCAAGAAAAAATAAAATAATCCATCAACTTGCTGCCGGATGAGGGCATCAGGAATGTTTCCCTTATAGTAGCCACCTAGAGCAGCTATCAAGGTTTTTCCTGCTTCTGTGCTTTTTAGATGTCTTTTCCGGATCAATCGATCCAACTCAAACGCTTCCTTGGAATTTTCAGGCCAAAACTTAGTATCCACTCCTATCAACTCCCCTATCCATTTCCAATACTGCAAAACAGCCTCAAAATCGGATTCTGAGATATTCCTGCCCATTTTGATCATTCCACGAAGCACGATCAGACTAAATGCCAGATTAGTTCCGAGCATATCCTCTTGATTGATGGCTTTTCCAAATTTTGGGTCCCAGTCCCGTGCATATTTTTGGATAAAAAACCTGCTAAAAGCATGAATCAACCGGACTTTTGCGCAAGTTAAGTAGGCCCGAGAATCAGAAATAAATGCATTAGGCCGGAAAATATCCATCACAAAAACACCTGTCTCTGCCAGCCGCTTTCCGATATCCTGTACGATACGCTTTGACCTGACTAGCACTTCTGCACCATCTCCAAAAGCATAGCAGTAGGGCAAGGAATAAAAGCCCAATAGGCCTAAGTAGATATCCCCGTTTTTAGCAAAAAAATCCTGTCCATTTTGAAGAACTGAAATTTCTTCAAGTGATTGTTTATCAAAATAAAACTGAAGGAAATTTCTCACTCTCGGACTGAAATCAGGGCTTAATTGATCAGGAATCAAATCCCAGGAATTGATTACATCAATCAAGTTTGGATTTGCTATCAAGTCCTCAACTACCTGATCTGCAAGGGGATCTTGTCTTTGTCGGAGTTGATCAAAATTCTGATTGGTGTAAAGCTTCAATTTGTCCACAGCAATCTAACCTTGATTTTGTATTTTGGTTGCACAAACCAATCATTTATGCTGAAGAAGATTACTGTCAATCTCTGTTTTCTGTTCCTATTTTCTTTGCCGCTATTTGCGCAGGGAAGCTTTGATTTGATTCGAGTGGATACCAAAGGAAAGGGTAAAAACCTTGAAATTCTCGCAGAAACAGCTAAACCATTAACAGATAGAGTTGGCTATGACAATCAACCAAATTTCATCAATGATCAGGAATTGGTTTTTTCGGCAGCTGATGATCAAGGAAATCACGACATTATTCTCTATAATTTTTCAACGAAGAACTTCACCAATCTTACCAAAACTGCTGATCGAAGCGAATATTCCCCATCCATTACGGACTGTAAGCAATACATAGCTGCGGTCGTAGTCGAACCCGGGGGTGCTCAGCGGCTTTGGCTTTATCCTATCAATCTAGGGGAGCCCGAACTACTCTATGACGATATTGAGCCTGTGGGCTATTATGACTGGTATGACAACAAGGCGGCGATGTTTGTTTTGGGAGAGCCAAATTCATTGACTTATGCTAGAGGTCGAGGAGATCTCGTATCAATGGATCAGAATATCGGCAGATCAGTAAAGCGAAGGCCAAAAACCTCAGAAATCACTTACCTTTCCAAGGAGGATGTGCAGACAAAACCGGATGGTGTTGCCTTGGAATTACGGGCTTTTGACTTAAAAACTAATCGAAAATCCGAACTGGGGCTTGGCTTAGCTGGCTCAGAAGATTTCATCTGGGTGGATAAAAAATCTATTTTGATGGCACGAGGAAATGAGATTTTCATTAGGAGAATAAATGAAAACACTTGGTCCAAGCTAGCTGAAATCAGCCTATTATCCCATCAAAATATTTCACGGATGGCTTACAGTGAAGACCTAGAAGTGCTAATTTTAGTAATGGAGAGAAACCAATAAACCTATGATCAATAAAAAATTACTACTCGCTCTGGTAGCGGGTATTTTATCCCAAACAGCTATGTCGCAAATTGAAGATAAAAAAGGAATCATCGTCAAAGGTGCCGAACTGGTAAAAGTCCAAGATGGATTTTCCTTTACCGAAGGACCCGCAGTCAGTCGCGTGGGCGATGTGTATTTCACAGACCAACCCAATGACCGTATCCATGTCTGGAACGCGATTTCTGGAGAAGTGTCAGTTTTTAAAGAAAATGCCGGTCGATCCAATGGCATGTATTTCAAGCTAGACGGGACACTCATTTCTTGCGCAGATGAGCAAAACCAGCTTTGGGCTTTGGATTCAAAGGGAAATGAAATGGTTTTGGTCGAAAACTTCCGAGGCAAAAAATTAAATGGTCCAAATGATGTCTGGGTGCGTCCAAAGGGAGGAATGTATTTTACGGATCCTTTATATGTACGCCCTTATTGGGAAGGAATCCGAGGCAATGAATTGGAACAAGATGGAGAGCATGTCTATTTCTTGTCTGAGGATGGAGCGGAGTTTTTCCGAGTAGCCGAGGACTTAGTCAAGCCAAATGGCATCATTGGTACACCTGACGGGAAATATCTCTATGTGGCAGATATCGGAGATAGCAAAACATATCGCTATGAAATCAGAGAAGATGGTTATTTGATCAATAAGGAGCTTTTCTGCGAAATGGGATCAGATGGAATGACGATCGATAATCGAGGAAATGTCTACCTCACAGGAGACGGAGTGACTGTTTTTAGTTCGAAAGGCGAAAAAATCGCCCACATCCCGGTTCCTGCAAAATGGACAGCCAATGTCACCTTTGCCGCCTTGGATAGAAAAACTTTGTTTATCACCGCAATGGATGCAGTGTATACGCTTCAGATGAAAACTCGTGGAGTATGGTAAAAAAGTTTGGAGTGGGAAGCTAGAAGCCGGAAGAAATCTTCCTACTTCAAGCTTCCTGCTTCCATCTCTAGTTAGCAATTCCCGTCTATATCACAGCTTTCCCCGTTTTCAGCTGTTTTGATTTCTAAGACAGGGTTATTTTTTGCAAATTCAGACCATGCTTTTTCAAGGGTTTCCTCAAATACTTCGTCAGGCTGTGCTCCAGAAATCCCGAATTTTCGATCTAAAACGAAAAAAGGAACTCCTCTAACACCGATTAATCGGGATTCATAAATATCCTGATCCACAGCATCATCAAATTGATTGGACGCTAGCATAGATTTAATTTCGGATTCATTCAACCCGATTTCTGCTCCAAGCTTTATCAACGTATTCGGATCATCCACATTTTCCCCATCACTGAAATAGGCTTTTAGTAAGCGTTCCTTCATTTCTCCACCTTTCCCCTGCTTTTTTGCAAAATGAATGAGTCGGTGAGCATTTTTGGTATTGGCCACCTTTGCCTTCTCAAAGTCAAATTCCAATCCATGCTCTTTGGCCATTTCGACCACATTTGAGGTGATTTCTTTGGTTTGATCCATGGACCATCCCTTTGACTGCGCCAAATGCTCTAAAGTATTAATCGATGGATTGGTTTTCTCTTCCGGATTTAGTTGGAAACTCTTCCATTCGATTTCTACCTGATCTTTCAAAGGAAATTTATCCAATGCTTTTTCAAGTTTTCGCTTGCCGATGTAGCAAAAAGGACAAACTACATCCGACCAAATTTCAATTTTCATAGACTTTTGATTTACTTATGGGAGAAATGATCAAATCATAAAAAGAGTTCACAGAATTTTGAAAACCAAAGAATGTCCATCCTGTGCCATGGAAATTGATGCCAAGGCAGCTATTTGCCCCATTTGCAAATATGAATTTCCGAAACGCTCACCTTGGATCACCTGGGTGGCTATTTTGCTTTTGATCGTTTGGGTTTTAACCTATATCCTTTGATGCCATGAACAAAAGAACATTTATCAAAGCACTCGCAAGCCTTGGCTTTGGAACCTTAGCAGCACCGCTCAAAAGTCAAGCTCAAGCCGATTATTTATCAGGTATTGACTTTGACTCCGATGATATTTGGGAGCAAATCCGAAAGGGATACAAACTCAAACCAGATTACATCAATTTAGAAAATGGATACTATTGTTTCTTGCCCCAGGAAACCCTCGAGAAATACATAGAACACATCCGCGAAGTGAATTATCAAGGTTCTTATTACATGCGGACGGTACAATGGGATAATAAGGCAAAATCGGCTGCAAAACTGGCCGAATTGGTTGGAGCAGATCCGGAGGAAATAGCCATCACTCGGAATACTACCGAATCATTAGATCTTATTATTGCTGGCTATCCGTGGAATCGCGGAGATGAGGCTATCATGTCAAATCAAGATTATGGCAGCATGCTGACCATGTTTGAGCTGGCTCATCGAAGGCATGGTGTCCATCTCAAAAAGATAGATATTCCAATGCATCCACAGTCAGATGAGGAGATTGTAGCAGTCTACGAAAATGCCATTACTAGCAAAACTCGGCTGATCATGGTTCCTCATATTGTCAATATCACTGGCCACATTCTCCCAGTTCGGAAAATCTGTGATATGGCTCATCAATATGGAGTAGAAGTCATGGTGGATGGTGCGCATGCGGTGGGACATTTCACCTTCAATATGAAAGAATTGGATTGTGATTATTATGGATCAAGCCTACATAAGTGGCTGAGTGTACCGCTTGGTGCTGGATTATTGTATGTCAAAAAGGGAAAAGCAGATCAAATTCGTCCCCTACTCGCGCCTTATCAATTAGACCGGCCTGGTATTTACAATCTCAACCATACAGGGACACATCCGGTAGCTACCGACCTTGCAGTGATGAATGCCATTGAATTTCATGAAAAAATCGGTGCAAAGCGGAAGGAAGACCGGCTACGGTTTATTCAGCGCTATTGGTCAGATCAGGTCAGAGATATTGAAGGAATTAATATTAATACACCCATCGAGCCTTTTCGATCCTGTGCCATCGCCAATGTTGGTTTGGAAAAAGTAAAACCCGGTGAAATGGCCAAA
>LJXT01000143.1 GCA_001314815.1 Algoriphagus marincola HL-49 | reverse complement strand
AGACTCCCTGATTATTTTCGGTCAGCCAGCGAATAAATGCCATCACGGCAGGTTGATGTCTTTTTTGCCTTAACCATACTAGCCTCCAATGGGCTTTGATGGGCAATCCTTTGAATTCAAGAAGTTTGATCCTGCCGTCAGCGACTTCACTTCGCATCGAGTAAAGTGATAAAACACTGACTCCAAGCCCTGCCATGACGGCCTGTTTGATAGCCTCATTGGTGGATAGTTCCATGCGACTTTTGATAGCAATATCCCGATCTTCAAAAAACCGCTCCATGATGACCCGGGTTCCAGATCCTTTTTCCCTTAAAATAAAAGGAATCTCTCCCCATTTGTCTTGATCTATTAGCTTCTGGAATTTTTCTGAATGTTCGGGAGAACATGATAAATACCATTTATTTTCAGCTAAAGTCACAGAGTCCAAGTCCAAGTCTTCGGGAGAGATCGAAAGGAAAGCCAAATCAGTGCTGTTTTCTTCCAAATGGGCCAAGACCTTATAGCGATTGGAAACTTCCAAACTGATTTCTACATGGGGATGGAGCTTCATAAACTCCGAAATCAAATAGGGGATGATATATTTGCCGGTTGAGACTGCGGATATGCGGATCTTACCGGCCAAGAGTCCTTTTAGTTCCTTCATCCGTTGCTCGATTTGATTCATTTCGCTGAATATGCGCTCTGACATTTCTACGAGCTCAAGGCCAAACTCCGTAATGTGGACCTTTTTACCGATTACTTCGGTAAGAGGGACATCAAATTGATCCTGAAGGTTTTTCAACTGAACGGATACCGCGGGCTGAGTCATATCCAAAGACTTAGCGGCTTTGGTAATGCTTTCATACTTAGCCACTGCCTGCAGGGCTTTTAGATGGTTGAAGTTTAGGTTCATAATATTTTATAATACATTCTACTAATACGATAAAAAAAAATTATGTTTTTGTTTTTTTTAAATTTTTTACCGCAAATCTTTGTCGCATGAATTTTGAAATCCTGATAAACAATCTCACCAACCCAAGTTTGCTGTTTTTCTTGTTGGGGATTCTCGCGGTGAGATTTAAATCTGATCTGGAAATACCACCTACCTCGGCCAAGTTTATCGCACTTTATCTGATGCTTTCCATTGGCTTCAAAGGTGGACAGGAGCTTTCCCACAGTGAATTTGATTTATATATTCTTTGGGCCTTGGTTTTTGGGTTGGTATTGTCAGCAGGGGTGCCTATTTATACCTTTTTTATCCTGCGTACCAGGTTAAACACTGCCAATTCGGCGGCTATATCAGCAGCTTATGGATCGATTTCAGCAGTTACTTTTGTAGCGGCGGCATCCTTTTTGGATGCTCAGGGGGTCACTTTTGGAGGCCATATGGTTGCAGTGATGGCTTTGATGGAGGCTCCAGCTATCATTTCAGGAGTGGTTTTACTCAGAAAATATTCGACAAAGAAAAAATCTAAAGGTAGTCTCAGTAAAATCATATCGCATGCCTTTACAAATGGATCAGTATTACTGATTTTGGGGAGTTTGGTGATAGGTCTGATCGCTGACGAAAAGCAGGCGGAAGGAATCAAGCCTTTTGTTACGGATATTTTCAAAGGTTTTCTGGCAGTCTTCCTTTTGGATATGGGGATCAGTAGTGGCAGGAAGTTGAAGTCTTTTTTTAATAATGGATACTTCTCTACAGTTTTCGCCATATTAGTTCCACTAGTGAATGGTTGTATCGTGGCGGTGTTGAGTTATTGGATTGCACCGGCAGCAGGTGATCGATTTATCTTTTCGATTTTGGCAGCTAGTGCATCTTACATTGCAGTGCCAGCGGCCATGAAGCTAGCCAATCCCGAAGCGGATGAAGGTCTTTATATTCCCATGGCCTTGGCGATTACCTTCCCTTTCAACATCACCTTGGGGATGCCGATTTACTGGATGATTATTCAGTCTTTTTGAGAAAAATTTTCGGGGGAAAGAAATTTAGACTTTTCCTTGGGGGTCGGGAGCCGGCAAGTTTCTTTTTTTCCAAACCAGCGATAGCGATTCCTTCCAATCCAATCATAAATCGGATCCCGAAGCCAGGCAGGTAGAATGATGAAGGCGTAAAAAAATGGCCAAAAGCCAGAAAGCTTTCTGGAAATCATTAACGCCGCCGTGCTTCTGTAATAGATTTTGCTGTCCTCAAGGAGTACCAATGAATCAAGGTAATCCTCTTTTACATCGTAGGAACTTAGAATTTTTTTAGAAAAATCATCCTGAAGAGCTCCTACCAAAAAGTGGTTGTTTTTATCCCTTTTGATGATAAAATCGATGGAGCTATTGCAAAGATTGCACACTCCATCGAAGAAGATTATTGATTTTTGGCGATTCATCGAAGAATCTGAATGGTGCCTTTGAGTTCCTGCTCGCGCTGGCTTGGATCTAAGACATCGAAGAATACTTTCCCTGAATAGAAATAAGTACCCGCAGCCAATTCATTACCGTTTTGGTCTCGACCATCCCAACGGATAAATATGTCATTCTCGGCAGATTCAAGACTGTTGTAGCGGAATACTTCAGCTCCCCATCTATTGACAATAAATATTTCTACGCCCGTCACGAATCTAGGACATTGAGAGAATGGGTTGTCGAAGGCGATAAATGTGTCATTTAGCCCATCACCATTCGGAGTAAAGGTATTTGGCAACTCGTAATTAGGGCAGTTGTCCACACAGACGACGTTACTCGGCTCACTTTCATTCCCAGACCTGTCGACAGCTGTGATGTAGTAACAGCCTCTGTATGTTGGAAGGTTGTTGATTCGTGTAGCCAATTCTAGCGAATTCAATTCAGCCACTAATTCAAACTGACCTTCTTCTCCATCTGGAGTGAAATAAAGTCTGTATCCAGCTAGTTCGTCATCACAATCCCCTGAAAAATCAGGTTCCCAGCTCAAATTATGGACAAAAGAATTGGTGTTGCAAGGCTGTTCTGCCAAATAGGCTGAGCATTCAGGACCTTCGAAAGTGAGGACCGGAGGACAGGGCAGTCTATTGTCATCTGGCTTGGCACAGACGATTTGAGATTTGTTTTCCAAAGGATAAACAAGCCCATCCACATTGTAGGCGCCTTCGGTGACGATATAATAGCAATATTCAATATCCCGAACCAAAGGAATGCCGTTGAAGCTGCCGTCATCTAAGTAGACAAAACCGCTTTGGGTGACATCCACTTCCGCAATCAGTTCAAATGTATCTTCATCCTGAGCATCCGCATCAGTCCTGTTTCGGTACACCTCGTGCCTAAACTCTGAGATGGAATTATTCCAAGGTACATCAAATGTCCAATCCAGTTCAATAGCTTGATTAATTATACTTGGTTCCAATCTTACCGAGGATGCGGTGGAGGATGTATCTATTTTGGTACCGTTGTCTAATAGAATAACCTTATAGTTGTAAACCAGATTTTCTGTATTGAGTCCTGTGTCTGTAAATAAGGTATCGCTTGTAGTTCCTAGGCTTACGCGATTGCTGGTCCCTGTGAATCCATCTTGCCTGATTAGCTCATAAGTATAGGGTCCAGGGAATTGCGTTTGATCAATATCATAAGGTGGAGTCCATTTGACAAAGATTTCTCCATTTTCTGTATCTGTTTCTTCGACACTTACATTCGTGATGATGGGTACGTCCACATCGATCGTTATGCAGATTTCTTCTGAGACGATACTTTCACCAAGTCTTGGTTCTGGGAAGGCTGCTACCAATCGGTAGCAATAGGTGTTTCCGGGGGCTAAACCTGCGCCACCATTTAAATCTGTAAAATTAAACGTCTCCATATCCGTGGTTCCGATTAGCTCAAAACCTGGGCGGATTCCAGTCTCGCAACTATCCGGGACATAAGGATCGGAGTTGATTCTTCGCCAAACTTGCATTTCGGAAGCTGAGTTTGCACAGGCATAGGGGTCCCAAGACAGGTCTACTGTTCTTCCTTGCTGCTGCTCCAAGTCATCCCAGACGGGTGGGGGACCAATTACCTTGATTCGCCAAGTCTTCACGTCCACCAAAGATGGGCCAGAGCGAGGTTGATCTGTAATTCTTACTCGTACATCATACTCCCGTGCACGCACATGATTACAGACTGTCTGCCAATTAAAATCGATCACGGCAGGAGAAGACTGAAATGCCTCTTCTGGACTATAGCTGGCAGGAGAGGTAGTAATTTCCATAGGTTCGCCGAAGACTTCGATTTTCACCGGATCACCATCAGGGTCTTGCCCTTGGATAATTTCTTCAATTTGGGTTCCAGCTTCTACGCAGAGGTCGGGCGGTAGGATTAGCTCGGGACGTCGATTATTGGAGTTTTCGATGATGATTTGCATATCGCGCACCACATAGCCGATCTGAGTCCAGACGCCATCGAGTTTTCGATATTCTTTGATTCGGAAAGCCACATTAAACTGTCCAGCAGTCCCCGGTGCATCCCAGATTAAGTCACCAAAAACTTCATCAATTCCAAAAAGAGCCGGAGTCGCTCCTGATTCCTGATTGGTAGAAAACTCAGCGACATTTGGGTCACGGTAGTTATTTACCGGTCTTTGGAAAGCTTGTTTTGGGATATCCAATTCATAAGCCAAGCTGTCTCCGTCTGGATCATAAGCTCCTGGATTATGAATGAAACGAACGTTTACGGCTCCATTATCAACAGGTGGAATTGTAAGAACGGGTGAATTATTCACTCCAATAAAAGGATCAATGGTGATTTGAGTCTCAACATAGAAAGGTGTGTCCACCGAGTTGTCCATGTTAAGCGTTAGATCATTTCTGTTGAATTCTTGAAATCGGATATTGTAAGTTCCCGGACCTTGGAAAGTGTGCGTGATGACAAAAGTATTTTTCTCCACTTGTGGCGCAACCAATTCGACAAGTGAAAAATCACTTTCGGTATTGAGTTGAACTTCTCGTCCATCTCCAAAATTGATCACTCCAGGACCAAAGACGACATTCGACCGGGTATCGGTATATCCGACGACGGTGATTGTATAAGTTAATGTTTGAACGGATGTCCGCTCTGCGATGATTTCACCTGCCCGAATGTGAGTAGCCCAGGCTTGCGAAACGCTCAAAAGCAGAAAGCAAAAAAATAGTGATAAGAAATGATTGAGCTTCATGTTTTTCAAGTTCTCTGTTGTGAATCAAAACACCTTTTGCCGCACCAAGGTTACTGAGCAATAAGGTTTGTGTATAAACTCTCTACGAAATAAACGGAAGAAAGTAGAAATTCCTTTCAATATCAAACAATAAAATCAAACACTGGGTTATTTTGTTGGGATTTTTTGGGCAAAAGGCCCTAAAATCTCACAAGTTATTTAGAACCTTTTAAAATAAGATTGGGCAGGACGAATGGATTGTTTACTAGCTGTTCGGGGCGTAAATTTGGCTCCAGTTTAGAAAAACAAGTTCGTTTTAACCAAAGAAAAAATCTATGAGTTGGGTTACAAAAACCTTGAATAGCACCTTGGGTCGGAAGCTTCTAATGGCTTTGACAGGATTATTTCTCATTTTGTTTTTGGTAGTGCATTTAGCAGGAAATCTACAATTGCTTATTCCTGACAATGGCGAATCCTTTAACATTTATGCAGAGACCATGGCCAACAACCCTTTCATCAGGGTAGTATCCATCGGGAATTTCGCGTTTATCTTGATTCATATCATTTACGCGGCAGTTCTTAGCCGACAAAACAAAATTGCTCGGCCAGTCAACTATGCTACTTTAAAAGCAAGCACAAACAGCTCTTGGTCTTCCCGCAATATGGGAATCTTGGGTACGGTGATTTTGATTTTCTTGATCATTCACTTGAGAGGTTTTTGGTATGAATTCAAATTTGGAGAGATGCCGACCGCTGAATATGGAGGTATGATTTACAAGGATGGGTTTAAAATCGTATCTGAAGCCTATTCTAACATCCTGTACGTGGTGATTTACGTGGTGTCCATGGGTTTCTTGGCATTCCACCTTTCCCATGGCTTTGCCAGTGCTTTCCAAACCCTTGGGCTAAACCATGCTAAGTACTCTCCATTGATCCAAAAGATCGGTACAGGTTTTTCGATCTTGATCCCAGCACTTTTTGCGCTGATTCCGATCGTAATGTATATTCAGAGCTTATAAACTGATAAAGGAAAATAAATCAAATATAGATGATACTAGATTCCAAAATACCAGCTGGTCCCTTAGCGGAAAAATGGACTAAGCATAAATTCAACATGAAGCTGGTCAATCCGGCAAACAAACGAAAGTACGATGTAATCGTGGTGGGGACAGGATTGGCAGGCGCTTCAGCGGCTGCTTCCTTGGCAGAGTTGGGATACAATGTCAAAGCTTTCTGTTTCCAGGATAGCCCTCGACGTGCGCACTCTATCGCAGCGCAGGGAGGAATCAATGCTGCTAAAAACTACCAAAATGATGGGGATTCTGTTTTCCGTCTTTTTTATGACACCATCAAGGGAGGTGACTACCGCGCAAGAGAAGGCAACGTCTATCGATTGGCGGAAGTATCAGTTAATATCATCGACCAATGTGTAGCGCAAGGTGTTCCTTTCGCGAGAGAATATGGTGGACTTTTGGCGAACCGATCATTCGGTGGAGCTCAGGTATCACGAACATTCTACGCTAGGGGCCAAACCGGACAGCAGTTGTTGCTTGGTGCATATTCTGCACTTAGCCGTCAAGTAGCTAATGGTAAGGTGAAGCTTTACCCACGTACCGAAATGATGGACGTGGTCAAAATAGATGGACATGCAAGAGGTATTGTCACTAGAAACTTGATCACAGGAGCCATCGAAAAGCATGCAGCTCATGCAGTCCTCCTTTGCACCGGTGGATATGGAAACGTATTTTTCCTCTCTACCAATGCAATGGGATCCAATGTGACAGCCGCTTGGAGAGCACATAAGCGTGGTGCTTACTTCGCTAACCCTTGCTACACGCAAATCCACCCGACTTGTATCCCTGTCTCTGGAGATCATCAGTCTAAGCTGACGTTGATGTCTGAGTCTTTGAGAAATGATGGTAGAGTATGGGTGCCGGCAACTGTTGAGATGGCTGAAAAGCTTCGTAAGGGACAGATTAAAGCAAATGACATTCCTGAAAGTGAGCGAGACTATTACCTGGAGCGGAAATATCCTTCCTTCGGTAACCTAGTGCCTCGTGACGTAGCATCCCGAAATGCCAAATACGTATGCGATGAAGGTCGAGGAGTAAATGAAACAGGAGAGGCGGTTTTCTTGGATTTCAGAGATGCGATCAAAAGAGACGGAGAAGATACCATTCGCGCGAGATATGGAAACCTCTTTGATATGTATCAGCAAATCACAGGTGAGAATCCATATCAAGTACCGATGATGATTTACCCAGCTGTGCACTACACAATGGGTGGTCTTTGGGTGGATTATAATCTAAGCACTACTATCCCTGGATTGTACGCATTAGGAGAAGCAAACTTCTCTGACCATGGTGCCAACCGACTAGGTGCGTCTGCCTTGATGCAGGGCTTAGCAGATGGTTACTTCGTGATTCCTTACACTGTTGGGGATTATTTAGCTCAGATTGGACCAAGTCCGGTAAATGCTGATCATCCTGAGTTTGAAAAGTCTATTCAAGAAGTAAAAGACAGAATCCAGAAACTACTGAGCATCAAGGGAAGTAAGACAGTTGATTATTTCCACAAAAAACTTGGTAAGATTATGTGGAATGAGTGCGGAATGGCTCGAACTGCAGAAGGACTTAAGCAGGCCAAAGCAGATATAAAAGCCTTGAGAGAGGAGTTTTGGAAAGATGTGAAAGTCCTTGGAGAAAACGAGGAACTTAACCAGTCCTTGGAAAAAGCACATCGAGTAGCTGATTTCCTTGAATTGGGAGAGTTGATGATCGATGATGCATTTAATAGAGAAGAATCTTGCGGTGGTCACTTCCGAGAGGAGTACCAGACTCCAGAAGGAGAGGCGCTAAGAGACGATGAAAACTTTGCTTACGTCGCTGCTTGGAAATACCTTGGAGAGGGTCAAGAGGAAGAGCTTCATAAAGAGCCTCTTGAATTCGAAAATGTGAAATTGACTCAGCGTTCGTACAAATAATTAAAGATCAAAATTCTTATGAAATTGACATTAAAAGTATGGAGACAAAAAAACAATGCTGACAAAGGCGGTTTTGTTTCCTATCCTATAGGTGGCATATCCAAAGACATGTCCTTTTTGGAAATGATGGATGTGCTGAATGAACAGCTTACAGAAAAAGGGGAAGATCCCGTTCACTTTGATCACGATTGTAGAGAAGGAATCTGCGGTATGTGTTCCTTGCATATAAACGGAAAGCCTCATGGTCCTCAGCAAACCACTACTTGCCAATTGCATATGCGGTCTTTTAGTGACGGAGAGACCATTACGATCGAACCTTGGAGAGCTAAAGCTTTCCCAGTTGTAAAAGATTTGGTGGTAGATCGTTCTGCTTTTGACCGAATCATCCAAGCGGGTGGTTATGTATCTGTCAATACAGGTGGTGTTCCTGATGCCAATGAGATTCCGATTCCTAAGAAAATTGCGGATGAGGCATTTGATGCGGCAACTTGCATCGGTTGCGGCGCATGTGTAGCAGCATGTAAAAATGCTTCGGCTATGCTCTTCACCTCTGCTAAGGTTTCTCAGCTTGCTATGCTTCCCCAAGGACAAGTCGAGCGAAAGGATAGAGCAGAGAAAATGATCGCTCAAATGGATGCAGAAGGATTTGGTGCTTGTACCAATACAGGTGCTTGTGCTGCCGAGTGTCCAAAGGGTATTTCCTTGACAAACATTGCGCGAATGAATCGGGAGTACTTCACTGCTGCTTTTACGACCGAAAACGTTTAATAAAAACAACTACAGAAAATGAGCCGGAGAAATCCGGCTTTTTTTGTTACATACGATTTAGGGCTTTTGATCTATTTGGCTTTTGAAGGTGCCAGTTTTTACCCCACTTGGAGAGAGATAAACCTCGTTTTAATAGATTTGGAGCCTGAAGAAAAAATAGGTATTTCTCGTACTGGAGACTTGAAAGGTTTAAAATAGATTTTTAACTATTCTAATTTCAAATTGGATAATTATATCAAAATAAGTCTAAAAACCCAATTTTATTTCATTTTTGAGCCCTTTTCATTAACTTTAAAAAATTATATTTTAAAATTCTTTGATACAAACCCAATTACATAATGCATTGGATAGATCTGGTGATCTTTGTTGTTTACATGCTAGCTATGCTCGGTGTGGGCGTTTTTTTTATGCGCAAAAACACCGGACAGGAAGATTATTATGTAGGAGGTAGAAGTATTGGTTCTTGGCACATCGGACTCTCCGTCGTTGCTACGGATGTGGGTGGGGGGTTTTCAATTGGTCTTGGAGGTCTAGGGTTTATGATGGGAATATCCGGATCTTGGAT
>LJXT01000142.1 GCA_001314815.1 Algoriphagus marincola HL-49 | reverse complement strand
TTCAGGCTCACCGATATTCCCCATATCTTCTTGGGTGATAAAACCCAATCGGGATAAGTTTTCCGAAATTTGTACAATCACCGGACTGCTGAACTTCTTCTTTTCACCCACAAAGGCTCCCATCAGGTCCTTAATCGAGGTATAGAGCAAATTCACCAAGGGAATCTTAAATACCCCTCGCTCAAACCACTCAAAAAACGGTTTGGTAAAGAACAAACTCGCCAGATAGCCAATAAAAGTAATCAAGGCCAAAACCATCAGAATCCCTATACCGGGAATAGGCACCGGAATCAGACCATCCAAAAAGATAAAAATCGCATAAATCACATAGACTGTCACTGCCAAGGGAGTCAGAAACAGTAAGCCTCTCAGAAAGTAGGATAGGATTCTTTTGTAGGTAAATGCCATGAAGGACGGAATTCAAAATTTCATATTAGTCTAGAGACTTTTTTGTCAGGCTGAGCGAAGTCGAAGCCCATTTTCTATTTTTTAGTGTTTCAATCCAAATCTTATCAAAAGGAGCAATTAAAACAAAACAGGAACTATGGTTGAACTGATTCCATTCAACGCCTCAACTCAATTTTTTAATCCAAAACCTTAATCTTCACACTGCGGTAATAAATCACGGATTCGGGATCATGTGCTTGTAAAGCAATGGTCCCCGAGCTGAGCTTTTTGGTTCCTAAATCACCGCTTCTCACCTCCGACTCATCATACTCATTGATAGTCTCTCCGTTGATTTTCACAGTGATTTGATCACCTTGGACGATTACATGCTCCGTGTACCATTCCCCATCCTCCACGTAGACTTCACGTACGTCTTGGAAAGAATACACACTCCCGGTTTTTCTCCAGTCAGAATGAGATTGATTAACCTGAATTTCATAGCCTACATTTGGCCAACCGTTTTCTTGGTATTCTGTATGAATAAATATCCCTGAATTGGCCTTGGGCATGGTTTTTACTTCCACCATCAGCTCGAAATTCTTAAAATCATGATTTCCTACCGGCCCTACATAAAAGGCGTGGGCACGTGGACCATCAACTTTAATTACTCCATCTACTACCTGGAATGAATCTGGGTTTTCTGAAACCTTCCAACCTTCCAGATTTTCTCCATTAAACAACTCAATCCATTCTCCGGATTGAGCAAAAGAAAGCTGGGAAATGAGAAAGAGGATGAAAAATGATATGGACGTTTTCATAGTGTGAGATAAGGTTTGAAACAGTAAGATACGACCTGTAGCAGTAGCATTCCAAACCTCTGAAAAATAAATAGTCCTCGGGATGCAAATAAAAAATTCGTCATTGCGAACGAAGTGAAGCAATCTAAATTCAATAATTAAGATCGCTTCGTTTCTCTCGCGATGACGAATCAATAATGTGTTTCCTATGAAAGGAATTCTAATCCTTAAAGGTCAATGCCCATAAAGGACATAAATGCGATTCCCATCAAGCCTGTCAAAAGCATGGTAATACCCAAACCTTTCAAACCATTAGGAACTGCAGAATATTTTAATTTCTCACGAATAGCAGCCAAAGCTACAATGGCCAAGAAGAATCCTGTACCGGAACCAAATCCGTAGACAGCAGATTCAGCAAGCGTATAGTCTCGCTGAGCCATGAAAAGAGATCCACCCAAAATCGCACAGTTTACAGCGATCAAAGGCAAGAAGATCCCCAATGCACCGTAAAGAGCAGGAGCAAACTTTTCAACGACCATTTCCACCAACTGTACCATCGCTGCAATAATCGCGATAAACATGATGAATCGAAGGAACGTCAAATCGATTGTGGCGAGTTCAGCACTGGCCCAAGTCAAGGCACCCTCTTTCAACACGTATTCGTTCAAAAGCCAGTTGACCGGAGTGGTCACTGTCAATACAAATATTACAGCTGCACCCAAACCTAATGCGGTGCCTACTTTTTTGGATACCGCCAAGAATGAACACATCCCGAGGAAGTAGGCGAAAACCATATTGTCGATAAAGATCGACCGAATAGCTAAATTGAATAAATCCATTTTCTTTTCAGTTTTAGTGTTCGACGTAACCCGTTTTGGTTCGCTGCACCCAAATAATTAATCCCAAAATAATGAAAGCCCCTACCGGAGATACCATCAAACCATTGGTGGCCAATTGAAAATCTTCACCGAAGATCCCGGAAACATAATCGAAAATCGGAATTCCGAACAAAGAACCTGAACCCCATAATTCCCTAAAGAAAGCAACGGCCAGAATAATCCAAGAATAGCCTAAGGCAGACCCAAATCCATCCAATATAGAATCATAGGGTTTATTTCCCAAGGCAAATGCCTCCAATCGACCCATTACGATACAGTTGGTAATGATCAATCCAATAAATACCGAAAGCTCTTTGTACATATCATAAGCAAAAGCTTTTAACACTTCCGATACCAAGGTCACCAATGTAGCCACTACAGCCAGCTGCACAATAATCCTCACCCGGCTTGGGATGGTATTTCGCATCAGTGAGATGACAAAATTGGACATCACAATCACGAAAATTACGGAAATTGCCATCACCAGCGTAGGCTTCATCTGTGTGGTCACAGCCAAAGCTGAACAAATACCCAAAACCTGAATGGTAATCGGATTGTCATCTACGAGGGGATCGGTTACTAATTTTTTTCTACGCTTCGACAAAAAAGCCTCTGACGGCTTTTTATCGACTACTTGTTCTACTGTTTCAGCACTCATAGTGTTGTTTGTTCAGTGAATTTGAAATGATTAATTAGCTGAGGCTACAGCTTCATTGGACTTTTTGGATTCAATGTATGCCTGATAGTGGTTCAAATAATTTTTGACCATGGCATTCACACCGTTGGCAGTGATGGTAGCTCCAGACATCCCATCGACTTTGTGAGGATCAGAAGAATAATCCTTTCCTTCACCTTTTTGCATTTCGATCGCTACCAATTCTCCAGAATCATTGTAGATTTCCTTATTTGTATAGCGTGACTGTACCTCACCTTCAGTGATTCGTGCGCCAAGACCCGGAGTCTCACCGGCATGGGCCAGCGTGATACCACCGACTGTATTCATATCAGTTTCCAAAGCCATATATCCCCAGATGGCATCCCAGAGTCCTGCGCCATAAAGCGGGAAAATATAGGATTCGGCTGCATCTTTATCCCCTTCTTCATGAAAGATAAATACAGGATAAAGGCGATCCTCAGCAGGCTTTTTATAGTTTTTACCGACGTCGACAGTTTCAGCAGTAACTTGAGCACCATCCTGCTCAGTCACCTCTTTTCCATCGATATCCACAACAATAGAAGAAATGCGGGAATTGTAATATTCATCGACTTCCTCAGGGGTCATTGCATCGATTTCTTCTGCGGAAATTACAGCACCCAAGATTTGCTTTTTCTTATCCAAAGCTTCGGCTTCGCGCTGCATCGGACCCAATACTTGAGAGGTGCCCGAAAGGAGCAAACCCAATACGACGGTCAGAATGACCGAAAATGTGATGATATATGCGTTAGACTGTTGCACGTTGTAACCTCCTTGTTTTGTTTGCTTTCACTACGTAATAGTCAATCAATGGTGCGAAGACGTTCATCAAAAGAACGGCTAGCATAATTCCTTCTGGATAAGCTGGATTGGTTACTCGGATGATAATGGTCAAAGCACCAATCAAGAATCCATAAATCCATTTACCAGTTTCAGTTTGTGATGCCGATACGGGGTCAGTAGCCATGAATACTACACCAAATGCCAAACCACCCATCACCAAGTGCAAGTGTGGAGCCATTGCCATGAATTCATTGGCCGCAAAGAGATTCATTACTAATCCCATCACATAAGCACCTCCAAATCCTGATACGATGATTTTCCAGCTTGCTACACCTGTACCGATCAGAATTACAGCTCCGATCAAAGCCATCAAGGTAGAAGTCTCACCAATGGAACCTGGAATCCAGCCCATAAACATATTCATGAAGCTAAAATCAGCCCCGATCGATGCATTGTGCTGCGCCAAAGCCTCACCTGCGTCTACACCTTCCACTCCGGCATTGTATGCAACTGCCAAAGCTGTAGCTCCGGAGTAACCGTCTACAGCAGTCTTATCTGCCAGGTAAGTCCAAACTTGATCTCCGGAGATTTGTGCAGGATAGGCAAAATACAAGAACGCCCGCGCAGTCATGGCTACGTTCAAAATATTCATACCTGTACCACCAAATACTTCCTTACCAATCACTACAGCGAAAATCGTCGCTAGAGCCACTTGCCAAAGCGGAATGTATGGAGGCATGACCAAGGCAATCAGCATCCCTGTCACCAAATACCCCTCAGAAATCGGGTGGTTTCGGATGACACAGAAAGTGAATTCTGTCAAAAGTCCTACAGCGTAGGAAACGATCAGAATAGGAAGTACCGATATTGCACCAAATACTGCTTTATCAATCCAAGTGGCCGCTTCGCCAGTTGCCATAAAATGCTGGTGCCCTATGTTCAGGATACCAAAAAGCAAAGCTGGAACCATGGCGATCACCACGGTGATCATTACTCGCTTTAAGTCAGTCGCATCTTTGATCTGAGCACCGGTGGCCTTGGTAGTCAAGTCAGGTGCAAAGGCAATCGTGCGGTGACCTTCATAAAGGGTGTGAAATTTTTCCCATTTGCCGCCCTTTTCAAAGTTCGGCTTAATACTATCGAAGAGATTTTGTAATGCCTTCATATTTTAGCTATACATTAATAATTCTATCCCACTTCTTACCAACTCCTGCAAATCATTCTTAGAAGGATCTACAAATTCACATAAAGCCACATCTTCCTCTATGATCTCATAAAGACCAAGCTGCTCCATCTCGTCAAAGTCCTCCGCGTGGATTGCTTTGAATAGATAAGTCGGAAGAATGTCCATTGGAAGCACTTTTTCAAATACACCGGAAACTACAAAAGGTCGCTCCTCACCGTGCGTATTGGTGTCTACTTTGAACTCTCCCTTGTTGAGGAAAGAAAGCATCCCGATCGCCTTGTGGAAGCTGAGTTTGGAAGTGGTAGGTTTCAACCAACCCAAAAACTCCTCGTAATCACCCTCAGGAATCACCGTAATTTGATTGTGATAATATCCCAAATACCCTTCCATGGAGATTTTTTCACCGGTAAGAACGTTTCCGGAAATCACACGGATATGACCACTTTGAAGATTTCCTTTCACATAATTAGTAACGGCTGAGCCAGAAATTGTTTTCACATATCCTCGCTTTGATAGTTCAGAACCTGTAAGCGCGATAATTTTGGAGGCGTCATACTTTCCTTCCAAAACCAACTTACCGATCTGAGTTACTCCCACTGGATTTACTGTCCAAACCAAGTCACCTTTATTGATAGGGTCAAGATGGTGAATCTGCACGCCTACGTTTCCAGCAGGATGAGGGCCTGAGAATCGGTTGATTACTACATTTTTTACTTGTGAAAATAATGAAGAACCCTGCTCATCGCCATTTATATTAAGATGAACCTTTCCGCTAGTCAATTTGGTCAAAGCATCTAGACCAGCCTGGAAATAAGCTTCTTGTCCTTGAAGCACGAAAGCCATGTCAGGAGACAAGGGGTTAGTATCGAAAGCTGACACATAAATCGCCTTTGGCTCATCGGCCGGATTGGCAATGACGCCGAAAGGGCGCTGAATGATATGAGGCCAAACACCCCCATGGGCTAAGCGATCCACCAAGGTCTCACGATCAATTTTGCTTAGATCAATTCTTCCCAAATCCTCGTAGGCGATTTCCTTGTCAGCCAGAATTCTAATTTCTAGAAGTTTGCGCTTTTCACCTCGCTTGACCTCGATGATCTCACCGGATACCGGGGCTACAAACTTGACCTGTTCCATGGCTTTGTCGAAGAAGATGGGTGTTCCCGCTTTGACGGTATCCCCTTCATTGACCAATACTTTGGGGCGCTGTAGGCCTACAAAGTCTGTTGGCTTAACGGCAAAGGTTTGAGCTGGGGCGAATTCAACCATTTCTTTGGCTGCCTTCCCTACCAGATTGATATCAAAGCCTTTCCTCAGCTTGACGGTTTTTGACATATCTTATTGTAAAATGGGCTTTTGAAAAACGCCCCAAATCTAATAAATAACCTTTTTATTTTGAGGCTAATTGGGTTTTAATCTTGCAACTTTATGACTGATGGCAGAGAAAATCCACTTAGACCTTGGCTATCAGGCCATCAGCGCATTTTCTTCTAAGGATTCAAGGTGCTCTTTTACCTGTTCCATGAGCCACATGGGCGTTGAGGTAGCACCACAGATTCCTACTCTGTCCGTAGTTTCAAACCACTCAGGTTGAATATCTGTTTGGTTTTCCACGAAAAAACTTCTTGGGTTTTCTTCGAGGCATACCTGATAAAGTGCCTTACCATTACTACTCTTCTTCCCGGACACGAAAATGATCACTTCATTTTCCTGCGCAAATTTGCGCAATTGAGGCTCTCTGTTGGAAACTTGCCGGCAGATAGAGTCATTGGCATTGAAGTCCAGTTCTTTGAGTTCGCCCTTGGATGCTTTAATCCGCTCTTCGATTTTCTGCGAAAGCTCATAAAAGCCTTTGGTGCTTTTGGTCGTCTGACTGAATAGCGTCACCGGACGGTTGAAGTCGATTTTCTCCAAATCAGCATCCTCCATCACCACAATCGCCTTCTCCAGCGTCTGCCCGGTCAGTCCAATCACCTCGGCATGACCCTTTTTACCATAAATAACGATCTGACCGTCTTCCCGCTCCATCTTATCAAAAGCTGTCTTGACTCGATGCTGAAGCTTCAGCACTACAGGACAGGAAGCATCGATGAGCTCGATGTTATTTTGAATGGCTGTTTTATAAGTCTCTGGCGGCTCTCCATGGGCACGGATCAGGACCTTACAGTCACTTAATTCGGAGAGCTGATCCCGGTCGATGACGACTAGCCCCTTTTCAGCCAAACGCTTGACCTCCATGTCATTATGAACGATATCGCCCAGGCAATAGAGCTTATCCGACTGCTCCATCTCATCTTCTGCCATTTTGATGGCAAATTCTACCCCAAAGCAATAGCCTGAATTCTTATCGATGGTTACTTGCATAATCTTCCGTCTGTTTGATTCTTTGCTCAGCCAAGTGCACGATCTGTGCCACTTGCTCTGCAAAAGTCAAATTACTAGTATCTATTTCTACCGCATCAGCCACCTTGAGAAGTGGGCTTTCTTTGCGATTGCTGTCTATTTCGTCGCGCTGACCAAGGTTAGCTTTGATATCCTCTAGATCTACCAATTCTCCCCGCTCGATCAATTCCTGCTGTCTGCGAGCAGCACGGGTTGCCAAGTCAGCTGTCATGAATACCTTCAACTCAGCATCGGGAAAAACTACCGACCCAATATCCCTACCATCCATGACCACGCCTTTTTTCCTCCCTAAACGTTGCTGCTGCGCAACAAGTTCTTCCCGGATTTCTTTCACCTTGGCAAAGTCACTGACACGCTCAGAAACCCGCATACTACGGATTTCCTTCTCCACATTCAAGCCATTTAGATAGGTCTCTTGCTGTCCGGAATCTGGATTTGGTTGAAAGGTGATTTGCAAATTTTCAAGACCTGAGAGAATGTCTTTGGGATTGGTAGGCGAAAGGTGTCGATTCAGAAAATGAAGCGTCACCGCCCGGTACATAGCCCCCGAATCGATATAGGTATAGCCCAAGTCCTGGGCCACCGCTTTTGCTGTAGAACTCTTTCCGCATCCGGAATATCCGTCAATTGCAATGACTATTTTACCCATTCAAAAAGTAAGCTTCCCCCTTTTAGTTTTCTGGGGCAAATATAGTAGTTTTAGCACAAATGAAAGGGAGATTTGAAGGTTTTCCTGTTTCAAAATAGTAAAGTTAAATTCTGATTTTCATGACTATCCAAGCCCAACTCGTCGATATCCATCACCGCCAAATCCGGTCGATAAACCTTTCTGTAGAAGATGGTCAAATCTCAAAAATCGAGGAAATAGCATCTGATTCTAGCCTTCCCTACCTGATGCCGGGATTTATCGATGCCCACGTCCATGTGGAATCTTCCATGCTGGTACCTTCGGAATTTGCTCGCTTAGCTGTGGTTCACGGAACTGTTGCCACCATCTCCGACCCGCATGAGATCGCCAATGTCTGCGGAATGGAGGGCGTAGAATACATGATAGCAAATGGCAAGCAGGTCCCCTTTCATTTTTTCTTTGGAGCTCCTTCTTGTGTCCCGGCCACTCCTTTCGAAACGGCAGGGGGTGAAATCAAAGCGCAGGATATCGAAAAACTAATGAGCAGATCGGAGATTCTGTATCTAGCAGAGATGATGAACTGGCCTGGGGCGGTCAATCGGGATCCGATTGTGATGAAGAAGATTGAGATTTCCAAAAAATATGGCAAACCCATCGATGGACATGCACCGGGCCTGATGGGGGAATTGGCCGAAAAGTATGTATCCGCAGGGCCCAGCACGGATCATGAGTGCTTCACCTATGAAGAAGGGCTAGGCAAAATCAAACTCGGAATGAAAATTTCCATCCGGGAAGGTTCAGCTGCCAAAAACTTCGAGGCATTGATCGATTTGATCGATGAATACCCGGAAATGATCATGTTCTGCTCGGACGACAAACATCCGGACAATCTGGCCATCAGCCATATCAATGAATTGGCTGCGCGGGCAGTGGCCAAGGGAAAAGATGTCTTTGATGTGCTGAAAGCAGCATGCCTGAATCCCATCGAACATTATTGCTTACCGGTAGGTCGACTGCGTGAAGGAGATCATGCGGATTTTATTTTGGTCAAGGATCTGGAGAAGTTCGAGGTTCTTACCACCTATATCCATGGACAAAAAGTAGCTGAAGATGGAAAAACCTTGATCTCTTCTGTCCAAAATGAGGTGATCAATAATTTCAATACCTCCCTCAAAAAACCGGAAGATTTTCAGTTGTCGGCCAAGGGGTCTAGGATTCGGATCATCGAAGCCTTAGACGGACAATTGATCACACCCCAAATCGATGGGCAGATTTTGGTGAAAAATGGTCTGGCCGAATCAAATCTTGAAGAAGATATCCTAAAAATCACCGTGGTCAACCGCTACGAGGAAGCTCCTCCGGCGGTGGCTTTTATCAAAAACATCGGGCTGAAAACCGGAGCGATAGCTTCTTCCGTCGGTCACGACTCTCATAATATCATTGCTGTCGGCGTAGATGATGAATCGATATGCCGGGCGGTAAATCTACTGATCGAGGCGAAGGGTGGCATTTCTGCAGTTTCGGGAGAGAAAGAAGAAGTCCTTCCTCTACCTGTAGGAGGGATTATGTCACCCGAAGATGGCTATCAGGTCGCAGCAGCTTATACCCAAATCGACCGGATGGCCAAAGAAATGGGTTCCACGCTGAATTCCCCCTTTATGACACTAAGCTTTATGGCTTTACTGGTGATTCCGGATTTGAAA
>LJXT01000141.1 GCA_001314815.1 Algoriphagus marincola HL-49 | reverse complement strand
GGTTGGAGCCCGATCTCAGGATATTGGTAAAAAGTTGGTCCAAAAGGGCTTCAGTGTCGTAAATCTTTACGGTGGGATCTTCCAATGGGTAAATGATGAACTGCCGGTTTATGACTCTTTGGGTCAGACAAAAAAAGTGCATGCTTATAACCGGGCCTGGGGAGTATGGCTCAACAAAGGAGAAAAGGTTTATTGAAACCTGTCTTTTTGACGACGGTTTACTTTTCTAATAGTCTTTACTTTTATTCAACTTTCAATTAGAAATAATGAATTTATGTATAATCTCATGATTGCTTTAGTGTTTTCACTTCTCAGCTGCGGAGCTTCTGACCTTGGAGGCATCAATACCACTCCGCCAGATCACAGCGTCTGGAATGAACTCCTCGGTAAGTATGTGAAAGAGGATGGAATGGTCAACTACCGAGGTTTTATAAATGACCAGGAAAAGCTAGAAGCCTATCTCAATACCCTTAGCAATAATCCCCCTGACCGAGAAAAATGGTCTGAAGAAGAGCAACTTGCCTACTGGATCAATGCTTACAATGCTTTTACCGTCAAGCTGATTGTAGATAATTATCCAGTGGAAAGCATACGAGACCTGGGCCCTAAATTGAAAATCCCCCTTATCAAAGATGTTTGGCACTATAAGTTTTTCAAAATAGGTGGTCAGGAAAGTAGTCTAGATGAAATAGAACATGGTATTCTTCGCAAAGAATTTGAAGAACCAAGGATTCACTTTGCCATTAATTGTGCATCTTTTTCTTGTCCGCCTTTGCTAAATGAAGCCTTTGTTCCGGAAAGAATTGATCAGCAATTAGATCAAGTAGCCAAGTCATTTATCAATGACCCTAAGCGAAATAAGATTTCAAAAGATAAGGCCGAAATCTCATCCATATTTTCGTGGTTCAAGGGTGATTTTACCAAAAATGGAAGCTTGATTGATTTTTTAAACCAATATTCTAAAGTCAAACTCTCTTCCAATGCCAAAATCAGTCATCTGGACTATGACTGGAGTCTAAATGAATAGGCTATCTTTGATCATCAAGAAATCTTCATGAGTCCAAGCAAACATATTGTCATCTTAGGTAATGGAATAGCAGGGATCACCTGTGCGCGACATCTCCGAAAAGGTGATGATAATATTCAAATAACCGTAATCTCCGGTGAAAGCAAATATTTCTTTTCCCGAACAGCCCTGATGTACGTGTACATGGGGCACATGAAATTCGAGCACACGCAACCCTACGAGAATTGGTTTTGGGAAAAAAACCGGATTGACCTTGTTCAAGATTGGGTTGAGAAAGTGGATTTCGAAGGGAAAAAATTATACTGCCAAAGCGGAAAAACCATCACTTACGACCAATTGGTTTTAGCAACTGGATCAAAGCCTAATAAATTTGGCTGGCCTGGTCAGGATTTGATGGGAGTGCAAGGATTGTATTCCAAACAGGACTTGGAATTGATGGAAAAGAACACCGAATCAGGAGTGAAGAAAGCGGTGATCGTTGGGGGAGGGCTGATTGGAATTGAAATGGCTGAAATGTTAGCCTACAAAAATATTGAAGTTACTTTTTTGGTTCGCGAGTCTGGTTTTTGGAGAAATATTCTCCCCGAGGAGGAATCAGAAATGGTGAGAAGGCATATCCGAGAGCATCATTTTGATTTGAGGCTCAATACGGAGCTTGAGGAGATTATATCCGATGGAAGTGGAAAAGTCAAGGCGGTAAAAACTAAGTCTGGCGAGGAGATTCCCTGTCAATTTGTAGGTTTGACCGCCGGAGTAAGTCCAAACATAGATTTTCTGAAAGGCGCAGATTTGGACTTGGATAGAGGAATTCTGGTTGATCAGTTATTTCAGACCAATCTCAAGGATGTATTTGCCATAGGGGACTGTGCACAGTTTCGAGAAAAGCCCGATAAGAACCGAAATCTAATCGAACAAGTCTGGTATACCGGGAGGATGCATGGGGAGACTTTGGCTCAAACTATTCTGGGTAAGCCTACACCCTATAAGCCTGGTGTTTGGTTCAATTCAGCTAAATTTTTGGATATTGAATACCAAACGTATGGACAGGTTCCTGCCAATTGGGATGAAAGTCAAGTCTCAAATTTCTATTGGGAGCACAGTTCTGGCAAAGTCTGTTTCCGCATGCTTTGTGATTCAGACGGAAGAATTTTGGGAGTGAATAATTTTGGGTTTAGACTTAGACATGAGTTCTTTGATAAAGCTATCCGGGAACAATGGTCTGGGCAAAAAGTGATTCAAAATTTGGATAAGGCTAATTTTGACCCAGAGTTTTTCGCACCCTATATCTCAGCAATCCAAAGAACGTATGCTGAAGAAAATAACATTACCTTGAAAATCTCTAAACCCTCATTCTTTCAAAGATTGATTGGAGCGAAGCTATGAAGTACATTCAACTAATCGGGCTTACCTTATTTCTGACAGGACTATTGGCTTTCACAGTCATTCCCTTTTTGGGTGAATACACCATTTCTGAGGGGATTGTGCTTGACAATACCAAGGATATTCATCAAGAAAAGATGAAGGAATTATTGGCGCCCATGTATGGTAAGGAGTACTCAAGTTCATTCAGTTTCATTCGGGAGCTTAATCAACGAGTAGATAACTACAATTCCGAGCTAAAAGCTGAATCCAGATGGGACCAAGTCATTTGGGATGATTACAGTTTTCCTTTGGCTAAAGCTTCTCTTTCAAGTCCCGTCCAAAACCATCCATGGCTTTTCCTTTTTGTCAGTATTGGCCTGACTGTACTCGGAGGACTTTTTTACAATTTGCCAAAATTTAAAGGAGAGCCTGAGGGGATCAAGAACAATGGGATTTTTCACTCCAAAATGAAAAATAGAGGTTGGCTTGGTATGTTGACAGGAAGCTACTTGATCCTTTTTTATGTGATTTTGTATTGGTTCCCAGCTTATATGGTCAATCTGGTATGGATGGTGGAGCCTTTGAGTCTCATTCTATCAGGCAATCCTGCAAGTCAGTGGTTTTTGTATGGATTGATTTATACACTTGCCATTTTGGTAATGGGAGTACGGATGTTTAGGAAATACAAGGGTAATCGCTACCAGCAAATCCGCACTGCCTCTGTGATGTTTTTCCAGACTGCATTCGCTTTTTTGATTCCTGAAATCCTTGTCTTGTTGAATCAGCCTTACTTTGACTTCAAGAATATTTGGCCGCTTGACTATTCATTTTTCTATGATTATCGAATAGAAACCTTAACAAGCTCAGGGGCAATCGGGATGTTTATGCTGATTTGGGGAATACTATTGATTGTCGTTGGTGTTCCTGTATTTACTTATTTCTATGGAAAGCGATGGTACTGTTCGTGGGTTTGTGGATGTGGCGGATTGGCGGAGACTGTGGGAGATCCTTACCGGCAGCTTTCAGATAAATCCCTAAAATCTTGGAAAATCGAGCGCTATTTGATTCACGGAGTATTGGTTTTGGCGGTAGTGATGACCGCTCTTACGATTGCTAATTACTTTTCAGCCTTCAGCTTTCTTGGAAATGTGACCAATCAGCTTCATTCATTTTATGGCTTTGCAATCGGATCTGCATTTGCAGGAGTAGTTGGGACAGGATTTTATCCTTTTATGGGTAATCGTGTATGGTGTCGATTTGGCTGTCCCTTGGCTGCTTACTTGGGTATGGTGCAGCGATTCAAATCCAGATTTCGAATTACTACAAATGGAGGACAGTGTATCTCCTGTGGAAACTGCTCGACCTATTGTGAAATGGGAATCGATGTGCGATGGTATGCCCAAAGGGGTCAAAATATAGTTCGTTCTTCCTGCGTGGGGTGCGGAGTTTGCTCTGCTGTCTGTCCGCGTGGCGTACTGAAACTCGAAAATGGTCCTGAGGAGGGCCGAATCAACGACATGCCGATTTTGATTGGCAATGATTCTGTAAAACTCAATGCCTAATATTATTTCCTACTTCTTTCTAATGGTATATCTCCTAGGTATGCTGTTGATTTTGGGCTATGCTTTGGCACAGGGTCATCTGTTATTCAATTTTTGGAAAGCCAGAAAGAAAAATCCGAAACCTGAGAACATCATTGACTTGCCTAGGGTGACAATACAATTACCCATTTTCAATGAACAGTATGTAGCCGAAAGGCTGATTGAAGCGATCACTAAGATCCAATACCCGCTAGACAAGCTTGAAGTACAGATTCTAGACGATAGTACGGATGAAACGCAGGATTTAATTCGTGAAAAAATCAAGGAGTTCCCTGATTTCCCTTTTGTATACATTCACAGGGAAAACCGGAAGGGATTTAAGGCAGGAGCCTTGAAAGAAGGATTGGAAAAAGCAAAAGGAGAATTTATTGCGATTTTCGACGCGGATTTTCTTCCAAGTCCTGATTTTTTGCAAAAGACCATCCCTCATTTTCGAAATCCAAGGGTCGGAATGGTTCAAACACGGTGGACGCATATCAATGAGTCTTATTCGCTTTTGACCCGTCTCCAAGCTTTTGCTTTAGATGCCCATTTCCTGATTGAGCAAGTAGGTCGAAATACCTTAGGGGCCTTCATTAATTTCAATGGAACAGGCGGCGTTTGGAGAAAGGAATGTATTCTGGATGCCGGCAATTGGGAAGATGATACGCTGACGGAAGATTTGGATTTGAGCTATCGGGCACAAAAGAAGGGATGGAAGTTCATTTACAGACCTGAGATCGAATCGCCTGCCGAACTTCCACCAATTATGTCAGCCATCAAGTCACAGCAGTTTCGCTGGAATAAGGGTGGGGCTGAGTGTGCCAAAAAGCATGCATCCTCTGTACTCCAAGCTGATTTGCCGGTCAAAACCAAGCTGCATGCCATGGCGCATCTGTTTAATAGCAGTATTTTCTTGGTGATTTTGACTGTAAGCTTGGCGAGTATAGCAGTTTGGTGGATGGGTTTCCAAGGCTACATCAGCACTAAATGGACCCAATTTGCCGGCATTTTTTTGATTGGTTTTGTGATTATCGCTTTGGTTTACCTGATCTCCTATTTTTATTCCAAAAAAGGCTTTTTCAAATCCCTGCTAGAAGCTGTTTTTATTCTTCCGCTTTTTCTTTCTGTGTCTATGGGGATGGCAGTTCACAATTCCCAAGCAGTTTGGGAAGGCTTGACAGGCAAGAAATCTCCATTTGTCAGGACTCCAAAGTTTAACCTTGAGTCAAGAAAATCCAGCCTTCGAAATAACCTTTACTTGAAGTTCCCTATGCCTGCGACTACTTGGGTAGAGGGATTTCTCGCATTAATCTTTTTGGTGATGGTCATTTTGGCTTTACAGTCTGGATACTATCTGTTTTTACCTTTTCATGCCATGCTTGCCTTTGGATATGGCCTTGTTTTTTTTACCTCGTTTCGGTCCTATAGTTTGGGGAAATAACTTATGAAGAAGGATTTGATTGTGGATGTGATCATCCCTGCGTACAATGAAGAGAGGTCTATTGGGAAAGTCATTCAGGAAATACCTTCGCTGGTCCGAAATGTCGTAGTGGCCAATAATAATTCAAAAGATTCTACTGCTGAGGTAGCCAAAAGTCATGGAGCTGTGGTCGTATTTGAACCCCAAAAAGGCTACGGAAAAGCTTGTTTGACGGCTATGGATTGGATTAGTAAACAAACTCAAGCTCCCGATGTGGTTGTATTTCTGGATGGAGATTACAGCGATTACCCTGAAGAAATGATCCTGCTCTTGGAGCCCATAGTCAAGGGTGAAGCTGATTTTGTTTTGGGGTCGAGAGCAAATGGAGTGAGGGAATCCGGATCAATGACATTTCCGCAGGTTTTTGGAAATTGGTTGGCGACCCGCCTGATGCGGATTGTTCAGGGAGCCTATTTTTCTGATTTGGGACCTTTTCGGGCCATTCGGTGGGACTCGCTGATGAGGCTAGGCATGCGGGATGAAAACTTTGGATGGACCATCGAGATGCAAATCAAGGCTCATCAAAAAGGTCTTCGTTATCTTGAAATTCCGGTTCGCTACAGAAAACGAATAGGTCGGTCTAAGGTCAGTGGGACGGTTAAAGGTGTGATTGGTGCGGGATATAAGATAATTTTGACCATTTTTAAGTATAGATCTCCTGAATGAAATAGAACTTATGCTTTCCCGACTTTACACGCTGTTGTTTTTTTCTGGCCTTCTGATCTCTTGTGGTACCGCTTCCAGAGAAAATGTAGATATGGATGCATTTGGAAAATATTGGTATCAGGGCCAAGCAGAATTGAATGTTTTTGATCTCAAGCAGTACCGATACGGCGAGCCTAGAGAAGGGAAGGCAGTGATGATTTTTGTCACTGAGGATTTTTCAAAATCCAAGCAGGTCAAACTCGATGATCCTCAGAATGCTGGAGCTGATGCTCGAAAGGTGCTAAAACTGAATATGACCCGAGATTTTGTCACGGGTGTTTACCCTTATCATACGATGCTTAGCGTCTTTACCCCTGTGGAGGAAGATCTTCCGGCTTACAAACTGACGCATTCTGCTATAGAATGGTGTGGACAGGCATTTATTCAAATGAATTGGAAAAATGCAGCCTACCAGGCTCAGCTTTTTTCCTATTTTGAGTCGGAGGGTGATCAAAACCTGAAAATCGATGCCCAAACCGAGGATGGAATCTTTAATTTAATTCGACTGAATCCTGATTTGGTCCCTCAAGGGGATCAACGACTGATACCGTCTCTGACTTATCAGCGATTTTCTCATATGGAGCTGAAAGCTTACAGAGCGAAGATTGAGTTGGAGGAACTCGGAAATCAAACTAATCAGTTTGTGGTTGAATACCCCGAATTGGGAAGAACTTTAAAAGTCCAGTTCAAAAAGTCTTTTCCATTCGAAATTGTCAGCTGGGAGGAAATCCAAGTTAAAGAGAATGGACAGCTTGAGAGCACCACAGCTACCCGGAGAAATCACCAAAAGCTTGACTATTGGACCAAAAATGGTCTGATTCACGAGTCTATTCGAAAAGAATTGGGATTGTGAGAGGAGTAGGAAGTTACTTTTTGACAGCAATCTTCTTGCTTGTCCTGGTTCTGGGTAATCTCCTGATGGGTTATCTGATCCCGCGGGAAAGTTTCACGATTTTATTCCTGACATTTTTAATAAGCTTTTTGGCTATGCTCGGTCTTTTTTGGCAATGGAGAAAGCTTAAAAACTGGATTTGGGTATTTTTCCTGGGCCTAGTACTTCGCTTTGGGATGTTGGGTGCTGTGCCTAGTTGGTCCGAGGATTATGTCCGATTTCTCTGGGATGGTGAGGTAGTTCTTTTGGGAGAGAATCCTTACCAATTTACCCCCACTCAATTGTTGGATTCTGTGGAAGTAGCAGAGACAGATCATCAGTTTTTTCAAGCAGCCTACCCACTACTCAATTCACCCGATTATTTTTCGGTTTACCCGCCCTTGAATCAATTGATATTTGGCATTTCGGCCAAAATCGCTGACAACAATCTATTCACAGGTATTCAGGTTCTCCGGTTGATTTTGATTGTCTTCGAAATCGGAGTTCTTTTACTTTTTTTCAGGCTTTTTAAGGCTTTTTCTGTCCCCCTTCGACGGATTATTTTCTATTGGTTGAATCCTTTTATAATTCAGGAAATCACTGTCAACCTTCACTTTGAAGGGATTGTGCTTTTCTTATTGTTGGGGAGTATTTGGGCTCTTGTCAGACATCGAAAATTTACTTCAGGTCTCTTTTGGTCCTTAGCTGTTGGAGTCAAATTGGTTCCCTTGATTTTAGTGCCCAGCCTTCTTTTTTTTAGGAGAACACGTATTCATGCCTTTTTTTGGATAGGAGCTCTCTCAGGGATATTTATTGCTTTCTTGCCCTTGGTTTGGCAAGATGCCTGGGGTAATTTTCTGGATACATTGAGTCTCTATCAAGGGAAATTTGAGTTCAATGCCTCGGTTTACTATATCGCAAGAGAGGTGGGGTATTGGATAGAGGGATACAATACCATTGCGATCCTGACCAAATTGCTATCAGTCATTACGATTGGTGCTATCTTTTATCTCAGCTCAAGAATCAAAACCCAAAGGCTTTTACACTTTGTGGATTTTTGGAGCCTGATTTACTTAGTCTATTTGGTTTTGCAGCCAGTAGTTCATCCTTGGTACGCTATTCCTTTGGTTGGACTTTCCTTGTTCAACGGTCGAGTTTTTGGAATAATCTGGAGCTTTTCAATGATTTTCTCCTACGCAGCCTATCATCAAGAGCCGGTCAATGAGTCCTTCGGTCTGCTGTTTTTAGAGTACGGTCTGCTTCTTGTGGGTTTAGCTTGGGATTTTATTCCTAAGTTTCGGGATCAATTGAATAAAAATATGTACCTAAGAAAAGTCGCTTCCAGTCTTGTATTGGCTATTTTGACCCTTTCCTTTTCCTGCGCTCCAAAGGAAAAAAGAGAAGCTAAAATCTTTCTCTCGGATAGCATCGAAGCGCATGGAGGACAAGACAATTGGGATAATTTAGAGCAAGTATCCTTTAGAAAGTTGACAAAGCTGCTCCTCGAAGATGGAGGAGTCGAAAAGGAAACGGACCAGCAAATTGTTTTTCGATTTAATCCTTCCCTTTCAGGAAGTATATCCTGGACTCAGGATTCGGTAGTGCATATTTTATCAATGAAAGATGATCAAATCTCTTATTTGATTGGTGGAAATGAGATCTCAAATAGGGATTTTCTCGAAAGCAAACGAAGTGATTTCGAAGCGGTCTTTTATGCATTTTCCCAGCCTTGGAATCTGATGAACGAAGAAGGTTCTGAATGGAGTTCTGAGGGAATTCGAGAGACACCCTTGGGTCAGGCCAAAACCCTTCGAGTTAATTATGGCCCAGATGGAGATATTTGGTGGTATTATTTGGATAACGAGACGAATTTGATCCTAGGAACCGAAATTCAACTGAAAGATCATCGAAGTCTCGTTGAAAATATCGGCTTTAATGAAGTAGGACCTTTCAAATTTTACAAAACCCGAAAAAGCTACCGGGTTGATTCAAGTGGAAAGAAGCTCTACTTGAGGGCGGATTACCTTTATGACAATTTTGAAATAAAAATGAAAGAATAATGAGACATAAGCTATTAGGACTGCTTGGATTAATTTTTTCGCTTGCTGCCTGCGAGGTGAAAACAGAAGCCGAAAAAATCGTCGATAAGTCTATTGCTGCCCATGGGGGTGAACGCTATAAATCAGCTCGAATTGATTTCGATTTTCGGGATATTCACTATCAGATTTTTAAGAGTCCGGACCGTTTTGAATACACTCGGGAGTTTACAGACTCCTTAGGTCAGGTCAAGGATTTATTGAATAATGAAGGGTTTACCAGATGGATTGATGGGGTGGAGGTAGATACGCTAAGTGAAGAGCGCATAGGAGCATTTTCCAGATCGGTTAATTCTGTCGCTTACTTTGCCTTTTTACCCTACGGGCTCAATGACCCTTCAGCTATGAAGTCCTATTTGGGGGAAACCACGCTCAATGGTGAAAACTACCATTTAGTAAAAGTGACCTTTCAGCAAGATGGTGGTGGAGAAGACTTTGATGATGAGTTTTTATATTGGATTGGAACGGAAGATTTTTATGTGGATTTTATGGCCTACAGCTATCATACCGATGGGGGTGGAG
>LJXT01000140.1 GCA_001314815.1 Algoriphagus marincola HL-49 | reverse complement strand
TTCACCAATTTCTCCATTTCCACTGCATGAAAAACAACCAAACCCATCCCTCCGCAAATGAGTAGCTCGGGTAGATTCAACGCTTCTGTATGAAAAAGTTTATTGAAAACAGGCACATAAATGACCAAAATCTGTAGCGCAATCATACCTAAAACAGAGAGGATAAGTGGGAGATTGCTAAAGAGTCCTTGTTTAAATAAAAAATCCCGGTCGCTTCTCACGGCCATCACATGTCCCAATTGGGAAAAGGCCAAGACAGAAAAAACCATGGTTTGCCAATGCCAGTCATTTCGGATCGCCCAATATTGGGTGAAAAGCGTCACTGCAGCCATCAAGGTACCCACCCAAAGGATGTGAATCCCTACACCATCAGCAAAAAGGCTCTGCTTGGGCGGACGTGGAGGCCGCCGCATAATATTGCTTTCGGCTTTTTCCTTTGCCAATGCCAATGCCGGGATTCCATCAGTAACCAAATTGATCCAGAGTATGTGAATGGGGAGAAGAGGGATCGGCATACCCAAAAATGGAGCAAGCGTGATCGTCAGAATCTCTGCCCCATTGCAGGTCATGATGTATTTGATAAACTTCCGGATGTTGTCAAAAATTCTTCTGCCTTCCCGGATAGCTCGCACAATGGTCGCAAAGTTATCATCCAAAAGAATCATGTGAGCGGCTTCTTTGCTCACATCTGTACCGGTGATTCCCATTGCTACTCCGATGGTACTTGCCCGTAGGGAAGGGGCATCGTTGACCCCATCTCCTGTCATGGCAACAAATTGTCCTTTGCTTTGAAGGGTTTTGACGATTCGTAATTTCTGATCGGGAGAAACTCGGGCATAAACGCTGATTTTTTCGATTTGCTTTTCAAACTCCTCATCTGAAAGCTCACGCAATTCCGAGCCGCTGATGGATAGTCTGCCTTTCTCCAAAATGCCAACTTGCTCAGCAATGGTTTTGGCAGTTTCCGGATGATCTCCCGTGATCATGACTGGTTGAATACCCGCTGTTTTACATTCCTGAATGGCATCTTTTACTTCCTCGCGTGGAGGGTCGATCATTCCTACCAAACCCCAAAAAGACAGGTCTTTTTCCAAACTATCCCATTCTACTTCCGCGGGAAGGGAGGGGATGAGTTTTCCCGCAAAAGCCAAAACGCGTTCCCCTTCCGAAGCCCATTGATTGGATTTAGCACTGATTCCTTCTTGCGCCTGACTCGATTCGAGCACATGGAGGATAGCCTCAGAAGCCCCTTTGCAGGTGATCAAAACCTGATCCCCAAATTGATGGAAAGTACTCATCCGCTTTCGCTCGGAGTCAAAAGGTAACTCTCCGACTCGGGGATATTTTTCTTGAATTTGCTCGTATTCCTTTTGCCCCAAATCTTCAACGATATGCTCTACCAATGCCAACTCAGTCGCTTCTCCCATGAAATTCCCTTCCTCGTTGCACTGAATGTCATGATTGAGCGCCATGGCCAATTGAAGGGGTATATTTCCTTCCGGTAAGGGGTCTTGGGAGGCCTCTTTCCGGACTACCTTCATCTGGTTTTTGGTCAGGGTGCCAGTTTTATCCGTGCAAATGAAGGTGATGGACCCCAAGCTTTCCACGGCAGGTAGTTTGCGTATCAAAGTTTCCTTTTTTGCGAGTCGGGCTGCGCCCAAAGACAGCGCAATGGTGATCAAAGCAGGTAATGCTTCTGGAATGGCTGCCACAGCGAGACTCACGCTGACCAGCATCAGAGGGATAGGATCTTCTCCTCTCAGAATTCCCATTCCAAAAATCACCAGACAAATCAGAAGGATAAAAAGTGAGATGGTTTTTCCAAACTTCTCCATTCGGATTTGAAGGGGTGTATTTGGCCTTTTTTCCTGAAGTAAATCGGCAATTTTCCCCAGCTGGGTATTCATTCCTGTTGCCAAAATGATTCCGATTCCGCGCCCATTGGTTTGAAGAGTGCCTTTGAAAAGGTGCACATTCGAGTCGATCGCTTCCAGATTTTTTATTTCCTTGCTAGCCTCCTTTTCTACGGGGACAGATTCTCCAGTCAAGGAAGATTCATCAACTTTGATGGCATTTTCTTCCAATAATTGAATATCTGCAGGTATCATATTGCCAGCCTCACAGAGCACTAAGTCTCCAGGCACCAAATCCCGAGAGGGTAAGATTTGGTTTTTCCCTCCCCGAATGACTTGCGACTGAACCTCACTCATTTTTTTGAGGGATTCCATGGCTTTTTCAGCACGATATTCTTGCACAAAACCCATAATGGCATTCAACACAACTATGACCAAAATGATGATGGTGTCTGACCACTCTCCTGCAATACCTGAGAATACCGCAGCGATGACCAAAATTGTAATCATAAAGTCTTTCAATTGGTCTAGAAAAAGTTGGAAGGTCGATTTCTTCTTTTTCTCTTTCAGTTGGTTGGGGCCAAATTGCTCCAGCCGTTTAGCTGCTTCTTCTTGGCTAAGGCCATTTTTCAGGTATTCTTGTAATTCTTCTGGGGACTTTGGATAGTCGATCATAAAAGTCTGGGCGTTCGCCGATTAAATTAAAAAAAGTCTGAGGAAAACCCCAGACTTTAATCAATACTTAGAAATTACCCCTCAGCGAGAAACCCCAATTTCTCCCAGGTCCGGAGATTCCGGAGCTATAGGGTCGATAGCGTTGATCGGTGATATTTTCCAATCCCATATTCAGAAATAGAAAATCGGTCAAAGGGTAGGAAAACTTGATATTAAGGGTGTACCAAGCTGGAGCGTAGTTATTTCCATTTTCGTCCTTGGCATAGATCTCATCTTTACGTTGCTCTTCGAAAGCCAGATTCTCAAAGCTACGCTCGCCCTGATAGTCCACATAGAGTTGAGCACGAAGCTTTTTCGCCTGATAGTCGATTCGGCTCACCCCAAAGAAAGGTGCCGCATGTCTAGAGGAGCTGATACTTCCATTATCCAGCTCTTCTTCCCCTTCTTGGAAGTTCATGTCTGTGAGGAAAGTAAAGCGGCTACTCAATTTGATCTGCATCCCCAACTGTAAACCGTAAACTCGAGCTTGGGCTGCATTTTGGATAGCTTGTACTTGGCTCAGTTCTCCCGAATAGAAAATACTGTCCTGACCATTCAATTGGAAATTTCTACGCACCAAAGCATTATCGAGCAGCGTGTAGAAGCCAGTCAGGTCAATCTTCAAAGTCCCATTGATCACCTTGGCAATGGAAAGGTCCCAATTATAGGCATACTCGGGATTTAAATTTGGGTTGGGGACGGTGACAGCCCCGGGTTCGGAATCAAATACCTTCCCGATGTCATCCACATTTGGAGAGCGGAATGCTGTCCCCAAGTTGGTGCTGAGGATCCAAGACTCAGCCGGATTCCAAATGAGTCCCACACTTCCCGTCAGGTTGCCATTTTGTAGGCTTGCTTCCTCAAAGGGAAAAGGGAAAAAGCGGGTATCAAATTGACTCTCGATTCCAAAACGACTGTATCGAAGGCCTGTTTGAAGGGTTGCTTTTTCATGAATTTTTGACTCCCAATTGAGATAGGCTCCAAAAGATGTCCAGGTGGAATTGGGATAGCGAGCGGCTCCCTCCTCCTGGAATCCCGAGTTGATATCCGTAGTAAAACCCGAAGAGTTTACATCATTCAAAACCCACTCCAAGCCATAGAATAGGTAATTCTTGGGATTCAAGTTTTTGGTAAAGTCTAAATTGACCGAGTAGGCATTGACCTCTTCGATTTGTGTGTTTCGAATCGGATTGTTCAAGTCCCGGTCGATTCGGCTTTCTTCAAAATTTTGAAGAGCCAGGTTGAGGTTCACACGGTCATAGAGGTTGTTGGATTGAAAATTGGATATATTCAGATGATTCATCATCCATTTCTGCGGGCCATAATTCCATTCGGCATAGCGGGGAAGGCCGTTTCTTACCCGGTTGTGTCGATCATAGCGTCCATAGGAGGAGGTGGCAGAATAATGAAAGCCATATTGAAATTCCCAGTCATCATTGGGGCGGAAACGGACTTTTTGCATCAGGTTTCGCTGATTGTAGCCCGATGGAATCTGTACCAAAGCCGGGTCCTCGATGGGGATTACGATATCTTCTCCGTCTATTCGCTCGACATAGTTGCGCTTCAGGTATTCCTTGGGGCCATTGCTTCCCTGCCTCAAATCATCATAGTCCCAGGAAGTAAAACTGGTGGCAATGGCCCATTTCTTCCAGCCGATTTGAACGGATGCATGTCCGGTATTTTCTTGATTAGCTGAGGAATAACGGCCAAGCAAGGTGCCTGATGCAGTAGGCTTTTCGTTGACAGAAAAGGATGGATTTATGGTTTGAAAACTCATCACCCCTCCGATGGCATCACTCCCATAGATGACAGAAGCAGGGCCGAAGAGCACCTCGGTGCTGCTGATGGCAAATGGATCAAGATTGATTACATTTTGGATGTTTCCACCCCGAAAAATCGCCGTATTCATCCGCACGCCGTCCACTGAGTAGAGGAGCCTATTGGTAGCAAATCCCCGTATCATGGGGCTGCCTCCTCCTTGTTGACTCTTTTGCACATAGACTTTGCCGGAAATCCCCAGCAAGTCAGCTGCTGTTTGAGGGTTTTGAAACTCCACTTCAGCTTTTGGGATAGGGGTGATTTTTTGGGGAATGTTTCGGCTGTCTTGGCTCCATTTATTGGCCGAAATGATCACTTCTCCCAGATTTAGATTGTTTTTTTCTAAGTAAAATACGGGGTTCTGTTGGGAGACAAGTTCCGGTTTATTGATCCTGACAGTCTTATACCCAAAACTGCTTATTTGTAAGGTAGTAGATGCCACGAAAGAACTCAGGTCTGCCTGTCCTTTTTTATTGGCAAAAACCACTCTGCCCGTGGCAGGATCACTGACTGCCGCCGTAGTTACAGGTTCTTCATTGGCCTTGTCCAAAATGATGATCGTTTGACTTCTCATTTCAAAAATCAAGGCACAACAAATCACCCAGGTCATAAAATATTTCATTTCTATTCTGGATTAATTGATACAAATGCTGTCGATAAACAGCAGTGCTAAATCATCCGAATAAAATGGGAGGAGGGGTGATTGGCAGGGTGTTAAGATTTTTCCAGAATGTTTCAATTTGGACAGATTCCAGGCACTCTGGAGATAGTTTCAAAAAGCTTGTTAGCGGGATTTCCTGAAAGAAAAAAGTGAGGTGAAAAGAACTTTTTGATTGAGCTCTTTCTGGGGCTTCATGGTCAAAATCTTCGTATTCGCGCTCTTTTTCTTTCAATTCGCTTTCTTCCTTATCATGCCAAACCAGGTATTCGACTTGTTCGCCTTTGTCGTGGGTTTCCAGCACGTCATACATCTGACCTTGGTACTCAAATTCCCGATCATGTTCCCACTTCAAAACTTGAGAGATTTCGCTTTTTGAAAAAATCAGTGTCTGAATGCGTTCTTTATTTTCGCTTTGGGTATATCGCTCCGAGAAATTTTCCCTCAACTCCCAAAAGCGCAATTCGAATGCAGCCATTCCCAGACTCATCGGCCCGGCAATGCTCACACAAAGAAATATGGCAATCAGAAGTTGTTTCATGGGTTTGTGAATGGAATTTACGTCCAATTTTCAGGATTTCTGAATCTCTTTTGAAAATAGGAGACTTCCTTTGATTGGAGGTTTATTTAGGATTTAAAGATTGGAAGATTGAAAAAATTGTCCACCGAGAAGGATTGCCGTCCTAGCGTCTGTTCACTAGGTGGGGCAAGCAAAATTTTTCACGTTGCGGAGCGAATTCGTTTCCGTCCACCACGGTGGACAGGTTCTTGCTGGCACCCTATTTCTGCTTCCAATTTGAGATCAAGGGCCAGCGCTCCTTTTTTATTTTCATTTTATACCCCGGGTTGCGTCGTTCCTCCTTACCCGGGGCTATTCATAGTTTGACGCCTTCAGCGTCCCTGAAGGAAGCAAATTCGTTTCCATCCACAACGGTGGACAGGTTCTTGCTGGCAACATTTTGCTGCTTCTAATTTAAGATCAAGGGCCAGCGCTGGGGAATGATGTTGTTCTTTTACCTAGGGTTAGTACCCGGGCCTGCCTGCCGAAGGCATGGCTAATATATTTCGTGCCTTCAGCACTCTTTCTTCAGCATCTTTTTAATTCTTCATTCAATCCTTTGCCACTTCGCTGCTTTGCGAGAGCGAATTCTCCTTTGCTTTATTTGCGTCCTCTCTTTTTCAAAAGCTCATAATTCAAACCGCTCACCAAATACTCGTTTGGTAATCAGGGAAATATATTTCATTTTAGAAAGGAGGTTTATTGACCTTATCGCCCAAAATAATCTACATACCATGAATAGGCTCTCTTGGAAAGTCTTTTTTTGCTCCATTTCAATTCTTGCTGCCTGCAAGGAGCCGAAGCCAATGCCTGAGACTCTGGATAGCCCTGCACGAGCTGCCGAGGAAGAAATTCTCACTTTTCAGATTGATCCTGGACTAGAAGTTCAATTGGTTGCTTCCGAACCCTTGGTAGAAAGTCCCGTGATCATCCAATTTGATGAAAGGGGGAGACTTTGGGTCGTGGAGATGCGCGGATACATGAATGATATCGATGGCTCAGAGGAAAACCAACCCGTGGGGTCTGTGGCAATATTAGAAGATACAGACGGTGATGGCAAAATGGATCATCGAACTGTTTATTTGGACAGCTTGATCATGCCCCGGGCTTTGGGGCTTTTTGAAAATGGAGCTTTGGTCGCTGAAAATAACGCGCTTTGGGTTACCGAAGACTTGGACGGAGATTGGATAGCTGACAGGAAGACTTTATTGGATTCTACCTATGCTGCCAATGGAATTCCCGAGCATTCCGATAATGGTTTTGTCAGAAATCTAGACAACTGGTACTACAGCGCCAAATCAAGGCTGCGATATCGCCTGCATAAAGGAGAATGGATTCGTGATAGTACCGAGTTTAGGGGGCAATGGGGAATCACTCAGGATGATCAGGGGCGATTGATCTATAATTACAACTGGTCGCAGCTCCATGGAGATCTGGTTCCTCCAAATACTTTCAGCAGAAACAAGAATCATCAAACTAATACAGGAATCGATCATGGCCTGACGATTGATCGCCGTGTTTATCCCATCCGCAGTAATTTGGCTGTAAACCGGGGCTATATTCCCGGCACATTGGACTCTACCGGCCGTTTACTTGAATTTACTTCAGCAAGTGCACCGACCGTTTACCGAGCTAGCCTTTTACCCCAAGAGTATCATGGTAATATGTTTGTGATGGAAAATGCCGGGAATCTTGTAAAGCGCAATGTCATTCGAGCGGAGGGCGTTATACTAATCGCTGAGGATCCTAATCCAGGAAGGGAATTTATGGCCTCAACGGATGAACGCTTTCGGCCTGTTTACGGGACTTTAGGTCCTGACGGGGGATTGTATATCGCCGATATGTATCAGGGTATCGTGCAGCATGGGTCTTACATGACAGACTATCTTCGGGAGCAGACTTTGCTTCGCAATCTCGATCAGCCAGGCCATATGGGAAGGATTTGGCGAATAGTTACGAAAGGTCATTCTCAGTATCAAAAAATCAATTTATCGGATCTTTCCGATCAGGATTTAATTTCCACATTAGATCACAGTGATGGCTGGTATCGCGATATGGCTCAACGCCTTTTGGTAGAAAAAGGGGAGTCGAGATTAGTAACTTTGATTGAAGAGTTTATTGATGAAAAGTCCAAAACTGATCTGGGAAGAATTCATGCCTTGTGGACGCTTGAAGGATTGGGTGCAGTAGATCCTGATTTCCTACTTCAATCCTTCGCCAATTCGAGTGATGAAGTGCAAAGGCATATTTTGAGAATTTTAGAAAAAGCCGCTGAAAAAGATGAAATAGTCGCAAGGGAACTTGGAAAGAGTCTGATTGCGATTTCACCAGTTCAAGATGAAGGTCTAGCATTGCAGGCCGCCCTAACTGCTTCCGTGCTACAAAATCTGGTGAAGTTTGATTTACTTAAGTCGATCTTGGAGGATTTTGGTTCTGAGGCACTTTTTCGGGATGCAGTGATGAGCAGCTTAGAAGGGGATGAGTTTGAGTTTTTGTCTTATCTGGATAAAGAGAATTTTCTTGAAGCCCAAACGGAAGCGAAAGCCATATTTTTAGAGACGCTCGCTTTGGCTGTAGTACAAGGTTCAGACCCGGATGAGACTTCTTCGCTTTTGAATTTTATTGCTTCCAAATCAACTCACTGGTCTTCTGAGGCAGTATTGTCAGCGCTAGCCATCCAAGGTTCAAAGGCAGAAAATCAAGGTAAATTTTGGCTAGATCAGGAACCGGAATTATTCCAATTGACGGTACAAAATCAGCAGCTAAGTCGGGCAAAGAATCTTTTTCGTTGGGAGGGTTTTTCGCCTGACATGGAGTCTAATGATGTTTTGACTTTGGATGCGCAATCTCAAGTGCTTTTTGCTGATGGTAGGCAAAAGTACCTGACTTCCTGCGCAGGTTGCCATGCGAGTAATGGAGGAGGTGTCAATCGAATGGGACCACCTTTGGTAGGCTCTGAATGGGTGCTTGGAGATGAGCGAAGGCTTGCTTTGATTTTATTGCACGGAATCGAAGGTCCGATCTCTGTCAATGGGAAAGAATATGATGCACCGGAAATTCTCCCTGTCATGCCTTCCCATTCCACCATGGATGATGGAAGTATTGCGGCTATTTTGACCTATATCCGAAATGAATGGGGAAATCAAGCCGGACCAATCAGCCCAAGACTCGTAGGAGGTACGCGCCATACATCGCAAGGGAGAGTTTACCCCTGGTCCGCTGACGAACTGAACGCACATATCGCCAAACTCAATCAAGAAGAGACAAAACCCAATCCCAAGCCATGATGAAAAGACGCCAATTCCTTCAAGCCAGCAGTTTGGCAGCACTTTCCTTTTCTATGCCTTATCCCAGAATTCCTGATTTTTTGAAAGAGTATTCGATGGGAATTGTCATCCATTCGTATGGAATGCGCTATGGAGGTAGGGTGAAAAGCGGGGATTTTCCTCCTTTTGAAAATGCTTTGGATTTGATGCGGCACTGTCATCAAATCGGTGCCGGGGGAGTTCAGACTACCGTGGGAGCTTGGGGACTTGATTTTAGTAATAAGGTAAGAGAAGAGCGGGAGATGTTGGACTTGTACTTGGAAGGAAGTATCAGTTTACCAAAAGATGAGACGGATCTAGATCGATTTGAACAGGAAGTCAAGGATGCTCGAGAGGCGGGAGCCACAGTGCTCAGAACAGTTTGTCTAAATGGTCGTCGCTATGAGAACTTTGAATCCAGTGATCAATTTAGGGACTTTAAGAAAAAGGCATTGATTTCTTTGCAGTTGGCCGAAGCAATTGTCAAAAAGCATCAGGTGAGATTGGCAGTGGAAAACCATAAGGACTGGACTTCTGAGGAACTTGTCGAAATTTTAAAAATCTTAAGTTCTGAATGGGTCGGTGCTACGGTTGACTTTGGGAATAATGTTTCCCTTTTGGAAAACCCGAACAAAGTGATCGAGAATTTGGCTCCTTTTGCTTTTTCTACTCATGTGAAAGACATGGGAGTTCAGGAATACGAGGAGGGTTTTTTACTCTCTGAGGTGCCTTTAGGAGAAGGGATGGTGGATTTGAAAAAAGGTATGGATCTCTGCAGGAAATACAATCCAGCTATCCAATTTTCTCTGGAAATGATCACCCGGGACCCCTTAAAGATTCCTTGCCTTACGGAAAAGTATTGGGGAACCTTTGAGAATCCCCCCGC
>LJXT01000139.1 GCA_001314815.1 Algoriphagus marincola HL-49 | reverse complement strand
TTCTGAAGTTTAAGTTTGCAATTGAAAACTAAACTCAATATTTTAGTTTCAGCTTCGATAATCGAAGCCACTTTTGGGCCAAAAACTTTTTAGTAAAATGCCGCCGTTCGTGTCTCACGCACGGCACCAAGAATATGAAAAAAGTATTATTTGGATTAGCCTTTTTGGGGGCTATGGCGTTTTCGGGTTCTATTCTCTTCGCACAAGGAATGGCAGATCCTGGACAGGGAGGTGGCTTTGAATGTAAAATTGAACTTCTGAAATGTAATTGGTACAGTTCTGAAACTAGACAAATTTGTCACCAAAATGGAGATGGTTTAAGCTGTATTTGTGGTCAATCGACAAATTGTCCCTAATCCCTCCCCGTTGGTTTCTTACTAGCGGGGTCTTTACCCTTAAATAGAACTTAATGTCGAAAAAATTACTTTTTCTTTATTTAATTCTTTTCATCTCTTTTTGTTCGTGCAATAACCCCGAAAAAGGTGAAATGGATATAATTATTCCCCCTGAGAACCTAGGAAAAACTGGCTTAAGTTCACTTGTGGATAATATTCAAATAGCGCCATTAAGAGGTGACCCAAATTTGCTCCCGCTTGAAGCAGATAGAGTAGATTTTTCAAAACAATTAATGGTTATAGGCGACTTTACATTTTCTCAAAATGTATACGCTTTTGAAAACACATCAGGGAAGGCAATAAATATACCCGTAAAGAAAGGTGATGGTCCAAATGAAATTCATGCAATCAATGACTTTTGGTTGGATTCAACTATTTTATATGTGCTTGATGGAGTTAAAAGAAATATTGTGCCTTTTGATTATTCCACAGGAAGTTTTAAACAACTCGAAAAAATCAAATTAGAACTCCCGTTGAGAAGGTTTGCCAAAACAAAATCTGGATTCGTAGGACTTACCGGTGGAGGGCAGGATAGCGCCTTAGTATTTCTGGACCAATTTGGAAATCTAATCTCCTCACATCTACCAAATTCAATCGAATTCTTACTAGTTCCAACAAATCCCTTTCATAAAATGATGAAAGGAAATGAAACACTTGTATTATTTCACTCATCGTTTAACCCAGAGATAATTAGAGTTGACAATGGAAAACCAGAATTATATTCTACTATTAGTTATGAAGGTGAAAAAGTCAAAAAACCTCAAAACATCAATTTTAAAAAGAACCAGGAGGGTTTTAATCAATTTCGAGAAACTTTAATAAATCAACCCTCACTTTTCAACTTAATGGGATTCGCACCCGAGCAGTTTATTCTTTTATTTTTTATTCAAGATTCAGCCAGGCTTGTATTATCTAATTCAGTAAAAGGAAACACATTCCGAATAGAAAATCTGATAAACGACCTCAGCTTTGATCAACAACCTTTTCCAAAAATAATAGGAACAAATGGGCCAAGATTCCTAGCATTAATTGCATCAGATCAAATAAACAAGGAAGACTTAAATTTTCCAGGGTCAGAACTAGAAAAAGCTCTTAAAGCGTACCCAGATACTCCAGTATTCTTACTTGAATTTGAATTAAAAACATTCTAGAGATACAAAGATACATTTTGTCTTACCGTCAGGTCTTTTTTAGACAGTATCTTGAAACTAAAAAAGTTTAAAAATTATCGCTAGAAAATTTAGATTAGGAAGAGGAATTTTGCTTCCTTTCCCCTTTTTTGCTTATTTGCCTTTGACCCAATAGCCGCACTTTTTTCTCAAACCTAAGTAAAAATCCCAATGGACAAACACCTCTACGAATCCGGCTTGATCGGCAACTGTGCCTATATCGCCCATATCGAAAAGGACACCAATATCTCCTGGCTTTGCATGCCGCGTTTTGACTCAGATTTTATTTTCGGAGGAATGCTCGACCGGGAAAAAGGCGGGAAATTCACCATCCTTCCAGCCTCAGGAGAATACAGCTCCGCGCAGATTTATGTAGAAAATACCAACGTACTGGAGACTATCATCCGAAATGGAGACGAGTCTTATAAAGTCACTGATTTTGCTCCGCGCTTCAAAAACTACGATCGCTACTACAAGCCCTTGATGCTGATTCGAAAGATCGAACCGATTGCTGGTTCGCCGAAGATTCAGATTTGCTGTCAGCCTGTCACAAATCAGGGTCGGGTACAGCTCACTCCCAGTCAGGGAAGTAATCATATCCGCTACATGGGAATCGATCAGGAGCTACGGCTCACCACCAATGCCCCACTGACTTATATCTGTGAAAGCAAACCTTTTGTACTTCAGCGTCCTGTCTACTTGGTTCTCACCTACGGTAGGCCGCTGGAAGCTCCCATTGAGACTACTTCAGAGCGATTTCTTCAGTCCACAACCGACTACTGGAGATCCTGGGTGAAGTCCACCAGTATCCCTAATTTCTCTCAGCGATTGGTCTTGCGATCTGCCTTGATTCTGAAAATCCACCAGTTTGAAGATACCGGAGCAATCATCGCTGCCTCGACTACTTCCCTGCCGGAGTCTCCGGGCAGTACCCGCAACTGGGACTACCGCTACTGCTGGATTCGTGATACCTACTATACCCTCACCTGCTTCAATAGCTTGGGGCATTTTGAAGAGCTAGAAAAATATTTTGACTTTATCTTCAATCTACCAACCGGGCCAGACGGGCGCCATCAGCCTCTCTATTCGATTACGGGAGATTGGCTGCTGACCGAGGAAATTTCCGAACTGGATGGGTATTTGGGGAATAAACCAGTTCGGTTTGGCAATCAGGCCTACACCCACATCCAAAATGACTTGTATGGTCAGGTATTGGTGTCACTCTTGCCCCTTTACTCCGATCAGCGATTTACGGAATCTGAGCGTATCCATTCAGAGCCATTGATTATGAACCTGCTGGATAAAATCGAAGCAACCATGCATGAAAAAGACGCGGGATTGTGGGAGTTTCGAAATCTGGCGCAGGAGCATTGCTACACCTTCCTCTTTCACTGGGCTGGCGCCAATGCTGCGGCCAAAATCGGCATTCGCCTGAAAAATGAGACCATGTATCAAAAGGCTATCTACCTGCGTGATGAAGCCATCAAAAAAATAGAAGCCTGCTACCTTCCCGAGCGCAAAGCTTATGCACAGGCCATTGGCTCTAAGCATATGGATGCATCTACCCTCCAAATGATCACCATGGGCTATTTTGGGGATGATATTGAGCGGGCAAATGAGCATCTGAAAGCTCTTGAAGAAGATTTATTGGCTAAAGACTTCCTGTTTTATCGCTACAAGCACATGGATGATTTTGGGGTGCCGGAGACGACATTTTTGATTTGCGCTTTTTGGTATATCGAAGCTTTGGCCTGTGTCAATAGATTGGACGAGGCCATTGAGGGCTTTGAGACCCTCGTGAAGTATTGTAATCACTTGAGTTTATTCTCTGAGGATGTAGATCAAGCTACAGGCAGCCAATGGGGCAATTTCCCACAGGCTTATTCTCACGTGGGATTGATGAATGCAGCTTTTCGAATCGGCAAGAAATTAGATAGACCGAATTTTCTTTAAACCTTATCTAGGAAAAATCCACCGAGTAAGCCATTGTCTAGATTCTAAGATCGCTGAAGGCATAAAAAAAGGCGAGTCTCAAAAAGACTCGCCCTTATTTACATCAATCTAAAATTACATGGTATCTACTTTCTTTCTTCTTCCTGTGTAGGAGAATCCGGATTTTCCCATCCGGAGTTCTGTACGTCTGTTGAGCTGATGCATGGCAGGGGTACACGTCACCTCGTTACAGTTGTGGACTGGCTGGGTTTCGCCATACCACTGATGCTCCATACGATTCTCTTCGATGCCTCGCTTCATCAGATAGTCCATCACCACTTTGGCGCGACGCTCTGACAATCCCACATTGTAATCATCCGAACCTCTCTGGTCAGTATGTCCTTCGATGTAAAGCATCAAGTTTGGCATGCGCTGTAGCATGATAGCAGTCCGCTCGAGCTCCTTCTTATGCACCGAACGAAGCATGGACTTGTCAAAGTCAAAGTAGATGGTCGGGATCTCATTGATCTCGTCCTGAAGCATGGTGAAGATATCCTCTGGATTACAGAAGTCCATTCCGGTAAGCTCTGTAGGTACATCGTATTGCTTGGTAGCATCCGGGAAGGCTTCCAATACCAACTCCGAACGTCTGTTCAACTGGTGATCCGCTTCTGGACAAGGTACTCCATTGCCACAGTCATTGACAAGGTTCTGCTCTCCAAACCACTCCAATCGAATTCGATCAGGAGAGATGTTGTATTGAGCCATATATTCTGTCACCGCCTTCGCACGATTGTTGGAAAGCGTGATATTGTACTCATCCGACGCTCTGGAGTCTGTGTGAGAAGCCACCAATAGATCTAGGAAGCTATATTTTTTCATGATCTCCGCAATCTTATCCAAGGCAGGCTTGGCATCCTCGCGGATCGCATACTTATCCAAATCATAATAAACGATGTCCACAAATACCGGCAACTGATATGGGATCGGAGACAACTTGTACTCTCGCTTCACAGTATCACCTTCAAATCCCTTGGTAGAAATCGTATTGTCCGTGACCGAAAAATACCCCGGCTTGCTGATGGTCAGTGAAAAATCACTTTCCGGTTCAAGCTCTGCACTTAATGCTCCCTGATTCAATTCAGTAATGACATTCCCGTTTTGTGTGTTATCACGCATGGTAGCCATATAGCTATCCGTTACCACTAAGCCATCACAGTCGATTACTCTGGCCAGGAATTGCTTAAATGCATCCTCCATTACATATAGATCATCAAGCCCTTCTCCTCCCTTACGGTTGGAAGAAAGGTAGATTTCACCGTTTTCAAGCTCTCGGTAGCCAAAATCATCTGCGACAGAATTAATTGGCATGCCCATATTTTTCACATTAGAGGCAGTTCCATTACTGAGATCAGCTACATAAATATCCATACCACCTACTCGGGGATGACCTGTGGATGAGAAATAAAACTTATCGCCTTTTCTAAAAGGGTGAGTCTCATTCCCGGTCGTATTGACTCCTTCGAGTTTCACCATTTCAGAGAAATTCATCTCATCATCGTATTCTGAGTAATAAATGTCGTAGCCATTTTCATCCCCATCTTTATCAGAAGAGAAATATAGCCGCTTAGCCTCCTCATCGACAAAAGGATGCATAACCGAGTAATTGACAGAATCATTAAATGGAACGGCCATAAATCCTTCCAACTGTCCATCTTCATTAACCTTGCTGTAATAAATCTCTGATTGTACAGCGATCTCTCTATCTTTCTTTACCTTCTTGATGTCTCTTGTCACAGAATAGAACAGAACCCCGGCTTCTTTAGCATAAGATGGATCCGCAAAGTTCTTCGTACCTGGTACATTGGAAACTAATTTGGACACGTTACCCTCTGTGTCCTGCTGATAAAGTGAAAAATACTGACGACCCGTGTAATCACTTTTTTCTTCGCTGAAAAACTCATTTTTGTAGTCAATCCGGATTCCCGGCATTTTCTTGGAAGGCATTTCTCCACCTCGGTCAGAGACAAAATACTTATTTCCTGCAGCATCCTGTGCGACAACAAAATCAGACCCTTCAGAATTTAAACCTTCGGCCGGCTGGATATTTACCTTTCCCTGAGTCTCCGGAGAAATGAATGTCTCTAAATAACTCATCAAAGAATCGGGAGAAATATTTCTTCCTCTCAAATCGCTCTTTCCTGCTTCTAGTTTTCCTGCTTTTTGAGCAGCGGACAGCAGATTAATAAAGTCCTCGCGACTGGCATCATCTTCATACGAGATGGTGTTTTTCCACCATTCTAGAGACTTGTCATAATTGCGAATAACGTCGTAAGCCTGGGCAGTTTTTTTAGCTGTCTCATAGTCTGGCTTCTTCGCGTAGGCCTGCTCATAAATATCGATCGCACGCTGGTAGTTCATCAGCTCCATCTGTCCATCAGCAAATCTCACTTTGCTCTTTTGAGCTGTAACAGATTGACTGAGTCCTAAAAACAAACTAGCCGTGATACTTAATATGGTCAATGTCTTTTTCATAATCAGAACCATCTTTGATTTGTTATTACTGCTCTTCTTGGAATCATGTAGAATCCTACAGAAAGTTCATGAGAATTACTTCTGAAATCCTGCAGTACGTTGAGGTTATGATCATACGCATAACCGAGTCTTATTCTGTCTGTAGCGAAAATTTCCACAATCGCTGCAAAGGCATTTCTGTTGGAAAGATTTTCTGGAAGATTGTCATTCCAAATCTTCATATTGGATCTATAAGAACCTCCCAGCCAAATCCGCTCTCCAAACAAGAACATCGCATTGATGTCATAATTGGTTGGAGCTCCTTTTACCTCCTTGATTAAGAAACTTGGCTTGAATTTCACCGTGCTTCCCAAGTCAAAGAGTGCACCTGCTGTCAGGTAATAGTGAAAGTCATGGTAGGCAAGAGCCACATCCTCTCTTTCAAGGGCTCTTTTACCGATCATATTGTATACACTGAAACCGGCATAGAATTTCGAGGTATGGAAGAACAGCCCGGAATTCAAGTTGGGAGTGAATAGATTAATCCTACCTTCCGGAATTTCAGAATCCGGAAAATCATTGGGATCCAGCATACTCCCATCAATAGCGTATTCGGTCACCCCGGCACTTACTCCCAGCCCCAGGTAGCTATCCCTTCCCGTTTGGATACGATAGGCGTAGGTTACCAAGCCACCGTTGGTCCGCGCTGGCCCGATGTTATCTGACAAAATGGAGAAACCAAACCCCATGGTGCCTTCATTGGCGCTTAGGTCAGCGGTGACCGTAAAGGTTTCAGGTGATCCGGGGAAGCGGATCCACTGCGACCTAAAGGTGGATTGAATGTAGGGCTCTCCCTTGTAGCCAGCATATCCCGGATTGACATGCAATCCATTGAAAATGTACTGACTAAATTGGGGAAGCTGCTGCCCAAAAGTCCCCCCCGTGGCCATTAAGGCCAGTAGGAAGGTTATACCGATGATTTTAAAAGTAGTTTTCATCTGATTGTTATTTGAATTTTGGAGGTCAGACCTGCCTTCCAAAGACAGGGATAATCTCGCATGGCTGCCTCGAATGCTTCGAGGAATTCTAAGAATATTTTCAGCCATGCTCGATTTCATAACGCTTCTTGATTAATCTTCTTTAATTACTTGGATCCAGCCTGTAAACTCATGCTCTCTTCCAGATCGGTCTACCGTTCTCAAGACGTAGAAGAAGGTGCCTGAAACTTGTCCCGGTGCATCCCAGTCGTTTCTGTAATTCTCCTGCTCAAGGACATGGTCCCCGTATCTGTTGAAGATAGTGATCTCATTGCTTACAAACTTACCGAGTCCCTTGATCTCGAAAGAATCATTGTCCCCGTCGTTGTTCGGCGTGATGACATTCGGTATTCTGAATGGTAATACCTGATTCACATCGTCGTCTTGGTTGTTGCTGGTATCGACATCTTCTTCTTCAGCTCCCACTGTTGCGATGTTTGTGATCGTTCCGGCATCACCTGCCTGTACCCTCACTCTGAAGACAATTACTCCGTCTGCTGGTAAGAATGGTACATCCCAAGTAATTCTACTTCCCGTCACCGCTGCATCACCAACCTCAATCTGCTCGTCATTTGTAAATACCACGCTCGAGCTTAGGTAAGTGACGCTTCCTGGTAGCTCATCTACGATCTCAACATTGGTGGCTGGAGTGCCTCCGATATTTCTCACCGTGATCTCGTACTCAAACTCATCGCCTTCGTAGATTTCTACTTCGAAACTGGTCTTCTCTACTGAGAGATCAACCTGATCGTTCAGTAATCTGAAGAATACCAAGGCATCGTCATTGTTATCAGGGAAGGCTGTCTCTCTAAGTACATATCTCAGAGTATAAGCTCTAGCCTCATTTACATTCGGTATCAAGCTCAATTCACCGTTGTCATCGATCAATAGACCGATTACCCCGTCCAACTCCGTGAATTCGAAGTCCACATCAGCCGGGTCTGGACGCTCACCTTCCAGAAGGTCATTGTCAAGGATATTTCCAAGTAGACCGCCATAGCTGACGAAGTAGTCTCCGAAGTCATCGTCGTTGGCAATGATCTCAACCTCAGCCTGTACACATACCCAACCAAAGTCCATATCCAAATGTACTCGAGAATCGGAGGAGACTGTTCTAGAGACCGTATCATCAGTGGTCAATCCACATCGTTCTTCGAAGCGAACTGAATTGATATCTGTCATTCTTCCTCCTTCATTTGGAAGATTCTTGACAAGTCCCGTTGCTGCCATGGCAGATGCACTGGCTGTGAGAACAGGATCAGCAGTAATTACAGCAGTATACTCGCCGTAAATCGCTCCTCCTTGATCATCAAACATATCATCTTCGGTAGCTCCCGGTCTATCTCTCCAGTATCCCAGAGCACCCACGATTACATTTGAATCGTATCCGTTTGGCCCTGTGACGCGGATATTGCCGCCATCTGTCGTACCGGCTAGACCAGCTTTGTTCAATTCGCCCTCATTCTCAGGTCCGTCGTATCGACCATCACCGTTCAAGTCAAACCACTCCCATTCACTGATTGAAATAGGACCTGCGGAAAGATCGTTCTTGGTTACCTGACCATCATTATTGGCATCGAACCACTCGTTCTGGATACCATCCTGATTCAGATCATACCATACGAAGTCTCCAAGCACAACACCATCAAACGGTGCGTAAGGGAAGTCTTCGACTACTGGCACACAGACCTCTACCTCTCTGAAGGCTAGCGAGCTCTTCTGGAAGTTGAATAGACCCTGTGCATTCAAGTTGGCATCCTGAACCTGTATCAAATAATTACCAGTTGGAACATCTTTGAAGACGTAACGTCCCTCTGCATCTGTGATGACAATCAATGTCTCTCCAGAAGTGTCACCTTGTGGAATCAAGGTAATCGGAACATTTGGCAATGGCTGATCTGTCAAGGCATTGTAAACAATACCGGTGACAAGTGTCCAGTCAATACATCCAATATCTACCGTTTCTTCAGCCTCTTCAGTTACCTCATCCTCAGTCACAGGGTCAGTGAAGGTCGCAGTAGCCACATTCAGGATTGACTCTTCATTTGCAAGGTCTGCAATAGTCACTGTATAGCTCGTTTCGAAGCTAGTAGATTCGCCAGGAAGTAGTACATCAATTACTTCATCTAGTCCAGTCAGTGGATCTGCCACTGCTATGTCGGTCAGAGTAGTATTTCCTGTGTTGGTCACTACTATTGTGTAGTTAATTATCTCACCTTCATCCTGTACAGCCTCTACATCCGCCTCTTTGGTTATGGTGATTGAAGAGCTTCGGTCGATTGGTGTTTCAATCTCAGTTTCATCTTCAGGATCATCTTCACCCTCAGGGCTATCACCTGTAGTCAAGGCAGTATTCAGTACGAATCCTGCATCCACATCAGCCTGAGTCACCACATAATCAGTGTCAACAGACGTCGAAGCTCCCGGAGCAAGTGTTCCTACATTCTCATCCACTAAGCCAGTCAATGGATCATTGATCAATACGTTGGTCAAAGTCACATTACCTGTGTTGGTCACTGTCAAGGTATACGTGATGACATCCCCCGCTTCGCTCACCTGAGCTCCGTTATCGCTCTTCACGATCTGGATGCTTGGATTGCGCTCGATTGGTGTCTCAATCTCAGTATCATCTTCTGGATCTTCTCCGTCAGGGCTTTCACCGGTTGTCAGGGCAGTATTCAGTACGAATCCTGCATCCACATCAGCCTGAGTCACCACATAATCAGTATCTACTGAAGTCGATGCTCCCGGAGCTAATGTTCCTACATTCTCATCCACTAAGCCGGTCAATGGATCATTGATCAATACGTTGGTCAAAGTCACATTACCTGTGTTAGTTACTGTCAAGGTATACGTGATGATATCACCTGCTTCGCTCACCTGAGCTCCATTATCAG
>LJXT01000138.1 GCA_001314815.1 Algoriphagus marincola HL-49 | reverse complement strand
AATGCTTTGAAAAAAATGAGTGAGAAGGCCTGATATAGCTCAAAATAAAATTCGGTTTATTTTACGAATTCTAATTTTTTTAACTGTTTGGTTAAATTTTTTTCAGCGAAAAGCCTGAAATGATTAATTTTTGTGAATTTATTTTGGAATATCTTTTTCAAGGTTACAATTTTACATGCTAAAATGAATTCCTTCAATAACATAATGATATCCGAAGCCAACCTGACAGCTTTTGTTGTGGCAGGATGTCCTGCTGTTAATTTTTCTCCAGTTAGGAGGCGAAGGTACTTTTTTAGGGTTTGACCCTGCCATATTTTCAATTTCCCTATGCGGGAGATTTCCTTTTGTCCTTTCCTTTCCTGAATTATTCATTTCTGCAACGCAGTTATTCATTTCTCCACCTATTATGGAAGAAATCACCTTTAAAATATTAGTGGCTGATGCCAGTCACAAATCATTTGCTCAGCAAATCACCGATGAGATGGCCAACTCGGCCAAAGCTCGAGGCACCGGAATTGCCAAACGTAGCATCGAATACGTCCAAACCAAAATAGAAGAGGGAAAGGCTATCATCGCTTTGACAGGAGATGGCCGCTGGGCAGGCTTTTGCTACATTGAAGCTTGGGGACATGGAAAATATGTGGCCAATTCTGGTTTGATCGTTTCCCCAGAATTCCGGAAGTATGGTTTGGCAAGAAAAATCAAGCAGGAGATATTCAAACTCAGTAGGCTTAAATATCCTGATTCGAAAATATTTGGCTTAACCACAGGTCCTGCTGTGATGAAAATCAACTCTGAACTGGGTTATATCCCGGTTTCTTATGCGGATCTTACCGACGACAATGAATTTTGGAAGGGGTGCCAAAGCTGTGTCAATTATGAAATCTTGATGTCCAAAAGCAGACAAAATTGCATTTGTACAGCGATGCTTTATGATCCTAACGCACCCAAAAACAAATTGTCCGAAATGGCCCTTCGAAAAGACTTTGATAAGCGTATCAAGCTGTTTGATCGATGGGTTCGATTGAAAAAATTCGTGTTTCTTAAACTTGGCAAATCCTCCAAATCCATTCTCAGTTTCTTTATTTAAATTCAAGAATAGATGCAAAAAGTTGTTTTAGCCTACAGTGGCGGCCTGGATACCACCTTTTGTGCACTCCATTTATCCAAAGATTTGGGTTATGAAGTCCACGCCGTTTTAATCAATACAGGAGGCTTTTCCCAAGAAGAGTTAAAATCCATCGAGTCCCGAGCAAAAGGTCTGGGAATCGCATCTTTTACCATTTTGGATGTGGTAGAAACATATTATCAACAGGTTTTGAAATACCTGACTTTTGGCAATGTCTTGAAAAACGGGACCTATCCCCTTTCGGTATCTGCTGAGCGTATTCTTCAGGCTAAAGCCCTAGCTGACTATGCCAAATCCATTGGTGCCAAAGCCGTTGCCCACGGTTCTACCGGTGCAGGGAATGATCAGGTCCGATTCGATATGATTTTTCAGACCATCATTCCGGATATTGAAATTATCACCCCTATTCGTGATTTGAAGCTCTCACGACAGGACGAGATCGAATATCTCAAAAAGCATGGGGTGGAAATGAACTTCGAAAAGGCCGCATATTCCATTAACAAAGGAATCTGGGGTACTTCTGTGGGTGGAAAAGAGACACTTTCTTCATTGGGATACCTTCCAGAAGAAGCTTGGCCTACTCAGATAACTGAGAAAGATGCCAAAGAAGTTAAATTGACCTTTGTTCAAGGAGAATTGAAAGGTATTGATAATGAGGTTTTTGATAATCCGGTAGATGCCATTAAAAAGCTTCAGGAGATCGCCGGCCCGTTTGGAATCGGTCGGGATATTCACGTCGGAGATACGATCATCGGTATCAAAGGACGAGTGGGTTTTGAAGCCGCAGCACCCATCATCATCATCAAAGCCCATCAACTACTCGAAAAGCATACACTTACCAAGTGGCAGCTATTCTGGAAAAATCAACAAGCTGAATTCTACGGAAATCACCTGCATGAGGGGCATTACCTAGATCCAGTGATGCGAAATCTAGAAGCTTTCCTACAATCCACTCAGGAGTATGTAACAGGTGATGTCTTCGTGAGACTGGATGTTAAGCACTTTACCCTTTTGGGTATTGCTTCAACGCATGATTTGATGGCATCGAAATTTGGAAGCTATGGCGAAATGAACAAAGGTTATACGGCCGAAGATGTCAAGGGCTTTACTCGAATTTTAGGAAATCAAACATCCATTTTCCATCAGGTCAATCAACAAGAAAATGATTAAAACAGCTATCATTGGTGCGGCAGGCTACACAGGAGGTGAATTAATCCGTCTTTTGGTTCATCACCCATACTGTGAACTGGTCTATATCCATTCCAACAGTCAAGTAGGAAAGCATGTAAGCGAGGTACATCCTGACTTGATCGGAGATTGTGACTTGTATTTTACCGATCAGGTAGAAACTTCCGGTTTAGATGCAGTTTTTTTAGGCTTGCCTCATGGACAAACACGCTCTTTTTTAGATCAGCATTCTTTTGATCCCAAAACAGTCATCATTGACCTTTCCACGGATTTCAGGGATGAATCAGATGGATTCATTTATGGGCTTCCTGAGGTCAATCGAGAGAAGATTAAAAACGCTAAAAGAATTGCCAATCCCGGTTGCTTTGCGACAGGGATTCAATTGGCGCTTTTGCCAGCCGTATTACATGGCTTGGTGAAGGATTCCATTCATATCAATGGAATTACCGGGAGTACTGGTGCAGGAAAGAAACTGGCCGATACCTCCCATTTCAGCTACAGATTAAGCAATATTTCGGTTTACAAACTCTTCACACATCAGCATCTCAAGGAAATCAAACAAACCTTTGCGCAGACAAATGCTGATTTCGATTCAGATCTGCTGTTTGTTCCCTATCGCGGCAATTTTGCCCGGGGAATCTGGATTACTGCCTATTTCCCTTTTGAGGGTAGTTTGAAAGAAGCAAAAGCCTTGTATCAGGAATTTTACAAAAATGCTGCTTTCACCCATGTCGCAGACCATGACATTGACCTAAAGCAAGTGGTCAATACCAATAAATGTCTGGTTTATTTACAAAAAGAGGCCGGACAATTGGTTATTTATTCAGCGATCGACAATTTATTGAAAGGCGCCTCAGGACAAGCCGTTCAAAACTATAATCTAGCTTTTGGTCTGGATGAAAAGACTGGGTTGAATCTTAAGTCAATTGCATTTTAACTTCTTGAATCGAATTTCAAAAACCGATCTCATCACCCTTTAAAATTTTGAAATAAAAATGAAGCTATTTGATGTATATCCCTTGATTCCCATCACTATTCAGAAGGCAGAAGGATGTAAACTTTGGGATGATCAAGGTCGGGAATACTTCGATCTCTACGGTGGTCATGCAGTGATTTCAATTGGGCATACTCATCCGCATTTTGTCAAGCGAATCAAAGATCAGCTTGATTCTATTGCATTTTACTCCAACTCGGTTCAGATCCCCATACAGAAAGAATACGCAAATAAACTGGGTGAACTTTCCTGTTTGCATAATTACCAGCTTTTCCTTTGCAATTCAGGTGCTGAAGCAAATGAAAACGCCATCAAAATGGCATCATTTGCAACGGGAAGACCTGGTTTCATCGCGTACCAAGGAGCATTTCATGGCAGGACTTCCGGTGCAGTAGCCTTGACTGATAATCCAAAGATCATCGCCCCTTCTAATGCCCGATCGGATTTCCATATCCTTCCCTTCGGTGATTTGGCAGAAACGGAAAAAGTACTCGCCAAAGGACAAATAGCAGGAGTCATCATCGAGGGAATACAAGGTGTGGGAGGTATTCAGGTGCCGGATGCAGGATTTCTGTTAGGCTTGGAAAAGCTTTGCAAAAAGTACGGAACCAAACTTATCCTTGATGAAGTGCAATCAGGTTTTAGTAGGACAGGAAGATTTTTTGCACATCAATGGGTAGATGGCTTAAAGCCGGATTTGATTACCATGGCCAAAGGCATGGGGAATGGTTTTCCCATTGGAGGACTTCTGATATCCCCTGATTTTGAGGCGAGTTATGGACTATTGGGAACCACTTTTGGGGGAAATCATTTGGCTTGTGCTGCCGGATTGGCCGTTTTGGAAGTGCTTGAAAAAGAGAAGCTTCAACAGCATGCAAGCGAACTCGGGGAACGCCTAATTTCAGAGCTTCGAACTATTCCACAAATTCAGGAAGTACGCGGAAAAGGGCTTATGATCGGGATAGATCTTGACCGAGAAGCGGGGCCAGTTCGTTCGGAATTAGTAAACAAATACCAAATATTCACAGGTTCTGCAGCAAAAAAGCAGACGATTCGTTTGCTTCCTCCCTTGTCTGTTGAATGGAATCAATTAAATTCGTTTATCACAGCAATTCAAGAAATTTTGGCCAAATAAGGCCTTTCAGACTATGAAGAATTTTACTCAATTTGAGTCTCTAGCACTTGGACAAGAACTCATTGATTTGGCAAAAAGCTATAAACAGGGTCCGCGAAAGGATATTAATAAAGGAATTGGCAAGCGAGTTGGTTGTATTTTTCTAAATCCATCTCTTCGTACTCGTGTCAGTACCCAAATCGCCGCCCAAAATCTCGGTATGGAGGCGATTGTGTTGAATATGGACAAGGAGGGATGGGCATTGGAAATGAAAGAAGGTGAAGTAATGAACAAAGGCACCGTAGAGCATATCAAGGATGCGGCCGGTGTATTGGGAACCTATTTTGATGTTTTGGCCATCAGAGCTTTCCCAACTTTAACCCAAAAAAATGAGGATACTGAGGACTTTGTATTGAATCAATTCATCCGTCATTCCGGTATTCCAATCGTTAGCCTGGAGTCAGCTATCCGTCATCCGCTTCAGAGTCTGGCAGATATGATTACCATGGAAGAAAATACCCCATCCGGTAAGAGACCAAAAGTCGTTTTGACCTGGGCTCCCCACATTAAAGCTATTCCCCATGCAGTTGCCAATAGCTTCTCCGAATGGGCTTTGGGAATGGAGTATGACTTGACTATTACCCATCCGGAAGGCTATGAGTTGGATGAGAAATTCACAAGAGGTGCCACATTAGAATATGATCAAAGTAAGGCGCTTCAAGATGCTGATTTTGTGTATGTTAAGAACTGGTCATCTTTTAATGATTACGGAAAAATCCACTCTACAGATCCCAGTTGGATGCTGACCGAAGCTCACCTCAGCAAAGCACCTGATGCGAAAGTAATGCATTGCTTGCCAGTGCGAAGGAACTTAGAATTATCAGACGAAATACTGGATAGTGACCGATCGCTAGTACAGCGGCAGGCAGAAAACAGAATCTACGCAGCACAAGCTGTCTTAAGCAAACTCATTGGATGATTTTTAAATCATAGATATAATGAAAATTTCCGTGATAAAAATTGGGGGAAATGTCATTGACCACCCTGAAAATCTGGAAGAATTTTTGGACCAATTTGCCAAATTCACTGGTAAAAAAATCCTCGTTCACGGAGGTGGTGTGATGGCTTCTAAATTTGGTGAATCACTTGGAGTCATGCCGGAAATGGTCGATGGACGTAGAATCACCGACCAAGATACCTTGGACATTGTGACCATGGTCTACGCCGGGCTAATCAATAAAAATATTGTCGCCAAGCTTCAAGCTCGAGGTGTTAACTCAATGGGAATGACCGGGGCTGACGGGAATGCAATCCAGTCCGAAAAACGACCAGCCAAAGAGATAGATTATGGTTTCGTAGGAGACATAAAAGAAGTAAACTCTCACCTGCTTTCTTATCTACTTCAGGAAGACATCGTACCCGTTTTCTGTGCCATTACACATGATAAAACGGGACAATTATTGAATACCAACGCGGATAGCATTGCTTCTGCCATCGCTACAAATTTGGCTAAAAAGCATCAAGTCAACCTGTACTACTGCTTCAACAAAAGCGGGGTTTTGGTCGATGAGCGAAATGAAAATTCCATCATACCGCTAATCAATGAGGATATTTATGCTGAACTCAGGAAAGAGAATGTCATCCACTCCGGCATGATTCCCAAACTTGACAATGCTTTTGAAGCGCTACAGAAAGGAGTTCACCATGTCTGGATAGGAAAGGCTGAAAATCTTATCCTTTCTACCAAAGGAAAGCTCTCTGGGACCATAATTGAAAAACATCGTTACGATTTATACTAAAGTTTATGAAGTACAATGAAGAGATTGTTTCCGACTGCATTGATCTGTTGAAGGAGCTAATTGCTACCCCTTCCATTTCCAAGCAGGAAGAAGAAACGGCAACTATTTTGAGCCGATTTTTAATTCAAAATGGAGCAGATATCAACCGTTTTGGTAATAATATCGTGGTCTATCAGGAAAATTACGACCCCCAAAAACCTGATATTTGGCTAAATTCTCACCATGATACCGTTTATCCAAATAATGGTTATACCCGGAAACCATTTTCCCCAGATATAGAAGACGGAAAACTTTATGGTCTGGGATCAAATGATGCAGGTGGCTGCTTGGTAAGCTTACTAGCAACCTTTCTCCATCTCTGGAAAGAGGAACTGCCGTTCAATTTAGTTTTTATTGCTTCTGCTGAAGAGGAGATATCAGGTAAGAAGGGGATGGAACTGGTGGTCAAAAACCTAAAACCTGCCGATCTCGCTATTGTGGGTGAACCTACCCAGATGAAAATGGCTTTGGCAGAAAAGGGATTGGTCGTAATAGATGCAGAAGTAACCGGTAAACCAGGCCATGCTGCCCGAGACGAAGGGGTTAATGCCATTTATCTCGCGATGGAAGATATTTTGAAAATCAGAGATTTTAAATTTAAAAAGCAATCTCAATACTTAGGAAAAACCAAAGTTTCTGCCACAATTATTTCCGCAGGAAAACAACATAATGTTGTCCCAGATAAGTGTACCTATACACTCGATGTGCGGGTGACTGATGCCTATACTTTGGAGGAAGCCATAGAGGAGCTTCAAGTGGGATTGCATGCCAAACTCACACCCCGATCACTTCGATTGAATAGCACACGTCCTTTGGACGGTCATCCGATTATGAAAGCCGCAATTAAATGCGGTATAGAAACTTTTGGAAGTCCCACCCTTTCGGATCAGGCACTTATCCCCTATCCATCCATCAAAATCGGACCCGGTGATTCTGCAAGATCTCACTCTGCAGATGAGTTCATTTACATCGAGGAGATAGAAAAAGGAGTGTTAGGTTACTTGCTTCTTTTAGAAAAATACGTACAGCTTATAAAAGAAACAGCAAAATGAAGATTTGGCAAAAAGCCAGTGGCAATAAAAAGGAAGTGGAAGAATTTACGATCGGTAGAGATCCGGAATTCGATTTGATTTTGGCTCCCTTTGATGTGCTTGGATCCATGGCTCACGCCAAAATGCTCTTCAAAATCGGCTTGATTACTGAGGAAGAAAATAAGCAGTTACAAGAGGGCCTGAAAACAATCTATTTGGAAATTGAGCAAGGCAAATTTTCCATCGATTCGGGAATCGAAGATGTTCATTCTCAGGTGGAGTTTCTATTGACTCAGCGACTTGGAGATGTTGGTAAAAAGCTTCATTCTGGCCGAAGCCGAAATGACCAGGTTCTCATTGATTTAAAGCTCTATTATCGAGCAGCAATCCGGGAGCTAGTTGAATCCATCGAGGAATTGGGGAAACTCCTGGCACATCTTTCTGACAAACATCACGAAGACCTAATGCCGGGATACACGCACACCCAATTGGCTATGCCCTCAAGCTTTGGACTTTGGTTTTCATCCATTTTAGAAGGGTTGAGCGAAGATTTAGCATTACTGAAAGCTGCCTTCGATCTCTGTGATAAGAATCCACTGGGTTCGGCTGCGGGCTATGGCTCAAGTTTCCCTCTGGACAGAACCTATACGACAGAGCTTCTAGGGTTTTCGGATTTGCATCACAATGTGATCAATGCGCAAAATAGTCGTGGAAAAACAGAAAGAACCCTATCCTACGCCTTAGCAGGAATAGCGGCTACTTTAAACCGCCTGGCAGATGACGTCTGTCTATTTATGAATCAGCACTTTGGGTTTATTAGTTTTCCGGATGAGCTCACCACCGGGTCGAGTATTATGCCTCATAAGAAAAATCCGGATGTTTTTGAACTGATTCGTGCCAAAACAAACCAAATTCAATCTATTCCACAGACTATTTCAATGATCCTGACCAATTCAACGACGGGTTATCATCGGGACTTGCAGTTGTTGAAGGAGGAAATTTTTCCGGGTCTAGCGAGTACGAAAAGTTGTGTGGAAATGTCCACATTCATGCTAAAAGATATTCGAATCAAAAAAGATGTCCTGAATGATAAGTTTTATCAGCATGTATTCTCCGTGGAGGTTGTCAATGATTTAGTATTAAGTGGAATGCCATTTAGAGATGCCTATAAAAAGGTCGGTTTGGATATAGAATCCGGTAATTTTGCACCTGATCAAAGTACGGTTTCCCATTCCCATGAGGGAAGTATTGGCAACTTATGCCTAGAAGAAATACAGGGCAAATTTGACAAGGGGATTCAAACTTTTGATTTTTCCCGAATAGATCGGGCTGTTAAAAATTTATTGAATCCCAGTTGAGTTAGCAAAACATTTTTGATTAAAATAAATTACATTTACCATAAATGTTTTTTATTACATCAATTAATCAATGAAGCAAATCCTAACAAAAGAGACTTTGAAAAGTGACTTAAAGGCCTCCTTGGTTGTATTTTTGGTTGCCTTACCATTATGTCTGGGAATTGCTATAGCAAGCGGCGCACCCCCCATGTCAGGTTTGATTGCAGGTATTGTCGGGGGAATCATAATCGGCATTTTATCCGGATCGCATGTGAGTGTCAGTGGACCGGCAGCTGGTCTGACGGTGATTGTTTTGGATTCAATTTCCACTCTTGGGACTTTCGAATTGTTTCTTGGTACCGTAGTGCTTGCCGGTGTCATCCAAGTGATTTTTGGTTTGGCGAAAGGCGGCGTTTTAGGATACTATTTTCCGCATTCTGTGATAAAAGGGATGCTGACTGCGATAGGTTTGATTTTGATTTTGAAGCAGATTCCACATGCACTGGGATGGGATAAAGATGCTATGGGAGATATGAATTTTGTGCAGGTGGACGATGCAAACACTTTCTCGGAGATATGGTATGCCATTCAGTATTTTAGTCCGGGTGCCATCCCGATCACGCTACTTGCTCTTTTGATTATTTTCATTTTCGAACGTCCCAAAGTGAAGGCTCACCCATTGGCAGGACTAATTCCCGGTGCACTTTGGGCGGTTGTCTTAGGTATCTTGATGAATAAAATTTATCAAAAATTTTTTCCTGATTGGGTTTTGAGCGAGGAGCATTTGGTCAATATTCCCAAAGCGGAGAATCTTTCCGACTTGCTCGGACTTTTGACTTTTCCGGATTTTTCAGGAATAGGTTCGGGGGATTTTTGGGTGATAGCCGTGACTATAGCGGTGATTGCAAGTATTGAAACGCTTCTCAGCATAGAGGCTGGAGATAAAATGGATCCCAAAAAACGACTCACCCCTACCTCTAAGGAATTGATTGCACAAGGAGTGGGCAATTCGGTCTCTGGATTGATTGGGGGTCTTCCTGTCACTGCGGTGATTGTCAGGACATCTGCAAATATTGCCTCGGGAGCTAAATCAAAGTTATCAGCAGTTTTTCACGGAATTCTGCTTTTGATTTTGGTACTAAGCATCCCGACCTTACTCAACCAAATCCCCCTTAGCTGCTTGGCAGCGGTACTTTTCATGGTAGGATACAAATTAGCCAAACCCGCTATTTTCATTCAAGAATATCAAAAAGGATGGAATCAATTTATCCCCTTTTTGATCACCGTGCTGGCCATTCTGTTTACCGATTTATTGGTAGGAATTGGGATTGG
>LJXT01000137.1 GCA_001314815.1 Algoriphagus marincola HL-49 | reverse complement strand
ACCTACGCGTAGTCTGTCTTTATGGTGGATTGGGACCAAAAACCCAAATCGAGCAGATTGAAGCCGGAGTGGATTTGATTATCGCAACACCGGGCCGATTCATGGATTTGTATAAGAAGGGCGTCATCCTGACTCGAGAATTGAAAACCATGGTCCTAGACGAGGCGGATAAAATGCTGGATATGGGATTCCTACCGCAGATTCGGGCTATTTTGGAAATTATCCCCGTGAAGCGTCAAAATCTACTTTTCTCAGCAACTTTCTCAGATAAAGTAGAGCGACTTTCTGCCGAGTTTCTTGAATTTCCAGAGCGCGTCGAAATCACGCCATCTGCCACCACTGCGGAGACTATCGCTCAAGTCAAGTATTTCGTACCTAACATGCGGACGAAAATCAACCTGCTGGAACACTTGCTCGAAAACGAGGAAATCAACCGTGCAATCATTTTTACCCGAAGCCGGAAAAATGCCGAGGAAGTATCCAGCTTTCTGCTGCGTAAAAAGGTAGGCGAAGTACGCGTCATTCACGCCAATAAAGGGCAAAACACCCGAATCAACTCCATGGAGGATTTCAAAGCCGGGGAAGTGCGACTTTTAGTGGCGACAGATGTGGCCTCCAGAGGCTTGGATGTGACGATGGTTTCCCATGTGATCAATTTTGATGTGCCCTTGATCTATGAAGATTATGTGCATCGAATTGGCCGAACCGGAAGAGCAGAAAATGAAGGGAAAGCCATTACTTTCATCAATCCGGCAGAAGTCTGGCATTTTGAAAAAATCGAAGAATTGATCCGAATGGATGTGCCTGAGGTAGCGATTCCCAAGTCTGTGAAAATCACCGAAACGCCTTTTGCGGAGCAGCAGATTTATGCTCGTGAATTGGATAAGCTCAAGCAAAGAGAAAACCCCGATTACAAAGGAGCTTTTCATGAAAAGAAAGCCAAACCCAAGCGAAATATTGGAAAAGGTGAAAAAGTGAAAGCGAAGAAATCCGGAAAGAAAAAGAATAGGAATCAGTTGAAGACGAAGAACAGGAAGAATTAATGTCGGATGTCGGATAAATCGGAATTCTATTCTTTAGATAGAGTTCCAACTTTTACTCAAAATATTCTCAAAGCCCCCTAACCAAAGGCAAAAAAAAGACCCCGATTTCTCAGGGTCTTTTCCAATTTTATCGCTCTCCTCGAGTGTTCGTTCCATCTACTCGAGTTCGCTTTTCTCTATTTGCCAAATCCCAAGCTGTGTGGAAAATCAAATGCGCCCGTTTGGTCATCAAAGGGAATTCAATTTTATCGACTGTATCGGTCACCTGATGGTAATCATCATGCACACCGTTGAAGAAGAAGATCACCGGAATATCAAACTTCGCAAAGTTGTAGTGATCTGATCGATAGTAGAATCGATTTGGATCATCCTCAGCATCATATCGATAGTCCAAAATCAAGTCCGTGTAGGTGATATTATTGTACTCGTTGATTTTCTTCAAATCGGTAGAAAGCATCTCCGAACCGATTACATACACATAGTCCTTATTTTCTGCATCCTGATATTCGTAGTCAATACGACCTACCATGTCGATGTTGATGTTATTCACGGTATTGGCGATCGGGAATATTGGGTTTTCAGAGTAATACTGAGACCCCAACAAGCCTTTTTCTTCACCAGTCACATTAATAAAAAGAATCGATCTTCTAGGCCTATGACCTTCTTTGACGGCAGTAGCAAAAGCTTCGGCAATTTCCATCACAGAAACAGTTCCCGAACCGTCATCGTCTGCGCCATTGAATACTTCACCGGTGGAGCTGACGCCTACGTGATCATAGTGGGAAGAAATTACGAGTACTTCCTCCTTCTTATCGGTTCCTTCCAAAAAGCCCAAGACATTGTATGCTTCTACTGGAGTGACGCTTTTTTGCACTTGGTAAGACGCTTTTTGGGACTTGATGGACTCAGGACTGGACTTTGCAGCTTCCTTGAGCTCCTCCACCGGAGTTTCAAAAAACTCTCCCATTTTATCAGAACTCACCAAGAAGATAGGTCGCTGTTCGATTTCACGCTCAAATCCAATTCTACCTCTTCCGGAAAGTGTCTTGTATCGGTTGGCGATACGGTCAAAGTTGGCCTGACCTTCCATGCTGACGATTACCACACCGGCAGCTCCAGCATCCATCACTTTAGCCACTAAGCTATTGCTTCGCTCGCCTACAGCCCAAATCCCGACTAGTTTTTCGCTTACATCTACTTTGGCAAGGTTTTCATCATTGGCAAGACCCAAGAAAACCAAATCCGTTTTGGAGGCTTTTTTCATGTCTCCATCACCGATAAAAACAAAATCCTCGTTTTCAACCAAGTTGGACTTACCCACTTTCAAGCTGACCTTTTCGAATTTAGCACTCACCAAAGGCACCTGCTGAAAATAGCTTCCATCTACCGGGCCAGTCAGCCCTAGTTCTTTGTAAAAATCAGCCAAATAATTGGCAGCAATCAGCCCTTCAGGTGAACCCGTATCCCGGCCTCTCATTTCATCGGAAGCCAAGAAAGTAAGGTACTCTTCCAAATCAGCCTCAGTGATCGTTTTGGCATATTTTACCTGCACGGGATTCTGCGCAAAAGAGCCCCAGGAAATCCCTAAAGCCAATGCAGAAGTCAGTAGAAATCGTTTATTCATTTGTTTATTTTTTATTTTGATTGCTAAGCTAGACATTTTTTTATCCTATCGTTAAACCGTTTACACGAAAGGGGTGTTGAGAAAGTGAATTTCTGTCTGTTAAGTAAAGATTATCCTTTGATAAATTGTACATTTGCCGCCAGAAATTGAAAATATTTCAGACCCTACTATTCATCACAGCTTCCATTAAAAAAGTATGAAGATTAACCTTTCGAATGCTGTCAAGTTTGAGAGCAGACACAATGGCCCGACAGAGGCGGAAATCGCAGAAATGTTGGAGAAGATCGGTGCCACATCCCTTGAGGAACTTATCAATCAAACCGTCCCAAAAGCAATTCAAAACGAACGACCTTTGGATTTGCCCAAAGCGAAACTGGAATCTGAATTTCTGAAAGATTTCAAAAAACTCGCTTCCAAAAACAAGGTGTTCAAATCCTTCATTGGGATGGGTTATTACGATACCATTGTGCCAGGGGTGATTTTGAGAAATGTGCTGGAAAACCCAGGGTGGTATACTGCCTACACTCCGTATCAGGCAGAAATTGCCCAAGGTAGATTGGAAGCTTTGATCAATTTCCAAACGGTGGTCATGGAACTGACCGGCATGGAGCTAGCCAATGCTTCTCTATTGGATGAAGGCACTGCAGCTGCCGAGGCCATGACCATGCTTCACTCCGTAAAACCAAGAGCGAAGAAAACCGCAAACAAATTCTTTGTAGACGAGAAAATCTTCCCTCAGACCAGAGCACTTCTAGAAACTAGAGCTGAACCGGTAGGAATCGAATTGGTATTCGGATCTATTCAAGATTTGGACGTGACCGACCCTGAGCTTTATGGCGTTATGTTCCAATACCCTGATGCGGAAGGTGCTGTGAGAGATTACTCTGCCATAGTAGCTGCCGCGAAAGAAAACAATGTATTGACTGCCTTTGCCACAGACCTTTTGGCGCTCACGTTATTAACCCCTCCGGGAGAAATGGGAGCCGATGTGGTAGTAGGATCTGCACAGCGATTCGGCGTACCGATGGGATATGGTGGACCTCACGCAGGATTTTTTGCAACCAAGGAAGATTTCAAAAGACAAATCCCAGGCCGAATCATCGGTGTATCTGTAGACCGTGCCGGAAATAAAGCCTATCGCATGGCGCTTCAGACACGTGAACAACATATCAAGCGTGAAAAAGCCACATCCAATATCTGTACCGCACAGGTATTACTTGCGGTGATGTCCTCTTTCTATGCAGTCTATCACGGTCCGGAAGGATTGAAAAATATTGCGCTTCGTACCCATGGCCTAGCCAAATTGACAGCCCAAGCATTGAAGAAAGTAGGATTGGAAGTTTCGGATCAAACGTTCTTCGACACTATCCAAGTGAAAATGAACAAGGTGTCTCAGGAGCGTGTAAGAGGATTGGCTTTGGGAGCAGAGATGAACTTTCGCTACGAGGAGGATTCTATCTTCATCTCCTTTGATGAAACCAAGTCACTTGCCGATGTAGAAGCTATCGTATCCATCTTCGCTACAGAAGAAGGAAAACATACGTTGAACCTTGACGACTTGGTGGCTGACTTGAACTTGGAATTGCCAGAAGCCCTAGCAAGAAAGTCTGACTACCTCACTCACCCTGTGTTCAACAACTTCCACTCCGAACATGAAATGCTTCGCTACATCAAGCGATTGGAAGCAAAAGACCTTTCTTTGGTACACTCCATGATTTCCTTAGGATCTTGTACCATGAAGTTGAATGCTACCGCTGAGATGATTCCTGTCACTTGGCCAGAATTTGGTCAGATTCACCCATTTGCTCCTATGGATCAGACTTTGGGTTACCAAGAGTTGTTTTCCAATCTCAGAACTTGGTTGACTGAAATCACCGGTTTCGCAGACACTTCGCTTCAGCCCAACTCAGGTGCTCAGGGCGAGTACGCTGGCCTGATGGTCATCAGAGCTTATCACATGAGCCGTGGAGAAGGTCACCGCAATATCGCTTTGATTCCTACTTCTGCTCACGGAACCAACCCTGCTTCCGCTGTCATGGCCGGAATGAAAGTAGTCTTGGTGAAATGTGACGAAAGAGGAAATATCGATGTGGCAGACCTGAAGGAAAAAGCTGCTGCAAATGCCGAAAACCTTGCAGCTTTGATGGTAACCTATCCATCTACACATGGAGTATTCGAAGAAGCTATTCAGGAAATCTGTGCTACTATCCACGAATTTGGAGGACAAGTTTACATGGATGGCGCGAATATGAACGCACAGGTAGGTTTGACCTCTCCGGGACGAATCGGCGCTGATGTCTGCCACCTCAACTTGCACAAGACATTCTGTATCCCTCACGGTGGTGGAGGCCCTGGCATGGGACCAATTTGCGTAGCTGCTCACTTGGCACCTTTCTTACCTGGAAACCCAATCATTAAAACGGGAGGAACTCAAGCAGTATCGTCCATTTCAGCTGCACCATACGGTAGTGCGAGCATTCTTCCAATCTCCTACGCTTACATCGAAATGATGGGAGGAGATGGCCTGACCAATGCGACTAAAATGGCCATCCTCAATGCCAACTACATTAAAGAAAGATTGGAGGGACATTATCCAATCCTTTATATTGGCGCTAATGGAAGAGCTGCTCACGAAATGATCATCGATTGCCGTGGCTTCAAGGAGATCGGCGTAGAAGTAGAAGATATCGCCAAGCGTTTGATGGATTATGGTTTCCACGCTCCTACGGTATCTTTCCCAGTAGCAGGTACGATGATGATCGAGCCAACTGAATCCGAAACCAAGGTGGAGTTAGATAGATTCTGTGATGCATTGATTGGAATCAGAGAGGAGATCAGAGAGATCGAAAATGGATCTGCCGACAAGGAAAATAATGTTTTGAAAAATGCTCCACATACTGCAAATATGGTATTGATCGGTGGGTGGGATTTACCTTACTCCAGAGAAAAAGCAGTCTATCCTTTGGCTTATGTGAAGGATAATAAATTCTGGCCAACTGTGAGAAGAATTGATTCTGCCTACGGAGATAGAAATCTGATGTGTAGCTGTATCCCTGTTGAGGAATACGCCCAAGAGCAGGAGCTGGTATAAATTATAAAGAAGCCCGGTCTTTCGATCGGGCTTCTTCATTGATAGTCAATTATTCACTCAGGAAATCACCCCTCTTGTTTCTTTGGATTTTCTGAAAATCAACAAGAACATTACCAAGATCAGAATGATCAAAAGCGCCACCTCGAATTGTGCCCAGATTTGAGAGCGATTGATGAGTCTTTTCGCCTTTTTAATCAACCTTTCTCCCTCGTCCAATTGGATTGCGCTTAGGTTGTCCAGATCCATTCTAGCCCGGGAAATTTTTGTGTCATAGCGTTTAACCTGCTCAATATTCACCCCGGAAGAATCAGAATAAAGCAAATCATAGCTTTTAATCGATAGGTCATTAATAATGATTTTCTTAAAATCTTCCAGGTATTGAGATTCTTTCGATGTCAATTTGGTCTTTTCAAATTGATTCACAATAGCCAAAATGTCATTTTCCTCTTTTTCGATTTCATCCAAAACACTCGAATAATCAAAATCTATATCGCAATGATCTATGAGTTTCTGAATCTTAAAAAGACTTTCAGAAATATCGAAAATGTAACTTTCCACCACCAGTCGGTCATTATACACTTCAGTAAAGGTGGAACTGATCTCTTTAAAATTCTGACGCTCAATCAGATTTTTTACATAAATCAACAATATAAGAAGGCTGACAATAAATAAGGCCTGAATTTTTTTTCTTCGAATTGATGACATGGTATTTTAGTAAGTAAAACTAACTAATTTTCTTCCTCAGTTTAGGCATTCTTAGACAGTTTGCCAAAAATTAAATTACTTGGTCCTATCCGGCATTTCATCATATACGCGGACATAATCGACGACAAGCTGCTGTGGCCAGATATCCGGGTCCACTCCTTCTCGACCTCCCCAATTTCCTCCGACTGCAATATTCAATATCAAGTGAAAAGGTTGATCAAATGGCCATTCCTGATAGCTTCCTCCCGTATTTTCAAAGGTGAAATACTGATCACCATCCACTAGAAAATCAATCTTTTCTTCTGTCCAATTGATGGCGTAAATATGAAATTCAGAATCAAAATCAGGAACTTGAATCTGCTTTCCTTTTTGGGTGCCTTTGACATGATTAAATGCCTCTGTATGGACAGTGCCATGAACCACTCCGGGATCATATCCCACATGCTCCATGATATCAATTTCCCCATTCTTTGGCCAGCCTCCATGGCGATTTTCCTCCGCTAGCATCCAGATAGCAGGCCAGGTACCCACTCCTTTGGGAAGCTTTGCCCGCACTTCTATGTAGCCATATTTCCAGGTTGCTTTTCCCCTAGTAAGCAATCGAGCAGAGGAATAGCCTTTTGGAAAATCCGTATCAGACCTTGCCTCAATGATCAAATGCCCATCTTCTACCCGGGCATTTTTAAGGTCTTTTTCTGTATAAAACTGCAACTCATTGTTTCCCCAGCCATGATCGCCCACATCGTATGTCCACTTGGTGGCGTCTGGCAATCCTGGAATTTCAAACTCATCAGACCAAAGGAGTTTCTGTGCTTGAAGAGACTCCGTATTGGTAAAAAAGAATATAAGTAAGAGGCTCAAAAAGGATTGAAAATAAACTTTTAATTTAATAGGCATGGAACTATTTTTTAGGTGAACAGGTTTTGTAACCGTTAATCTTTAATCTAATCAAAAATATAAATTTTATGTCATTACAACTGAAAGGAAACTGGAATCAACTGAAAGGACAATTAAAGCAGACTTACGCCGCATTAACTGACGATGATTTAAAGTTTGCCGAGGGACAGGAAGATGAGCTTTTGGGTCTTCTGCAGGAAAAAACCGGTGAAAAAATAGAAAACCTCAGAAAGATGATTTTTGAAACTGAGGAAGAAAGCAAATAAGTCTACCCTAACAAATATCGAAGAGGCTGGTTAAATTGATAATCAGCCTTTTTATTTAGGCTGTTTTTTCTCTCAATGGCTAATTGTAAATTGCCTACGCAAACCCAAATAAAAACCCATGGCATACTATCACAGACTCGGTCAGATTCCGCCCAAGCGGCACACGCAGTTTCGACAGCCAGACGGAAGCCTTTACAAGGAAGAGCTTGTCAGCTCAAAAGGTTTCTCAGGAATCTATTCCAATCTCTACCATATCTACAATCCAAACGAGGTAAAAACCATCGGTAAGCCCAAACCTTTCAAATGGGAAGTGGCTAAAGACCACGGCCTCCAACAGACCCATCTCAAAACATCAGGAGTAGGCACCACCGGTAAAGACTATCTCTCCGCCCGTCGCATGCTCATGATGAATAATGATGTCATGATGGGCATCTGCTCTCCGGAGCAGCGGAAAATGGACTATTACTTCAAAAATGCAGATGGCGACGAACTCATCTACATCCATGATGGTAACGGCGTTCTTTATTCTCAGTTCGGAAAATTGGAAGTGCGGAAAGGCGATTACATTGTGATCCCACGAACGACGATTTATCGGTTTGAATTTGAAGAAGAAGGTCCTTTGCGATTACTAGTCATCGAATCTCATGGTCCTATCGAGACAGTGAAGCGATATAGAAATGAAGTCGGTCAATTGCTAGAGCACTCCCCCTATTGCGAGCGGGACATTCGGCCTCCACATGAACTTCACATTGAAAAAGAAAAAGGTGAATACCTGGTTCAAATCAAAAAACAGGGGATGTTGCACCAATATTCTTATGGTCATAGCCCACTAGATATAGTGGGATGGGATGGCTACCTGTATCCTTATGCCCTGTCAATCTATGATTTCGAGCCTATTACCGGCCGAATCCATCAGCCACCACCAGTACATCAGACTTTCCAAGCTTGGGGCTTTGTGATTTGTTCTTTTGTACCCCGCTTATTCGATTATCATCCTTTGGCTATACCAGCACCATACAATCACTCCAATATTGATTCTGACGAAGTACTATACTATGCAGAGGGAGAGTTTATGAGTCGAAGAGGAATTGATCGAGGATCTTTCACGATTCATATGGGAGGACTGCCACACGGACCTCATCCAGGGACGGTGGAGAAATCTATTGGAGCCAAATCCACGGAAGAATATGCAGTCATGCTGGATACCTTCAGGCCGCTGCAGATTACCACAGATGCTTTGGATTTTGTAGATGAAAACTATCCTATGAGTTGGACGGATTGAAAGAAGATTAAAATTTAGAAAATCAAACACCCCAAAAAGTTTTTTGCTTTTTGGGGTGTTTTTTTAAATAGAATTTTCGATTAAAAGTATAATTAATATATCTCCTTTCTGTGCCCTAAATCAATCACATCTACCAACAGAATCTTGTCTTGTATTTCGTATAGGATACGGTAATTGGCTACCCTAATTCGATACCCCTCCCTACCTTTTAACTTTTTATATCCTTTGGGCCTTGGATTATCTGCTAATGCCAAAATGGCTTCTTTAATATTTGAAAAATAGGGGTCAGGAATCTTTATTAATTTCTTTTTGACTCTTTTTGCTATTCTAACCTTATACTTGCTCATTTTTTCTGGATTCTTCAATTTCCTTAAAGACCTCCTCAGCATCAAAAAATTCCTGATCTTCCTTTTTGGCCTCATCGAAAAGCCTAATATCATCCAATTCCTCTAACTCTTCCAAAATCGCTTTAAAATCCTTCATAGGGAGAATTACAGAAACTTTTTTCCCTTTTTTATCTGTAACATATTTTGGGTTGACACTTATCATAACGATTAATTTTAAAGATCTAATATTTGAACTTAGTTCACAGGTATGGCTTAAAATAAAGCTGCATATCTATCGAACGTACAAAAATAATCCAAGTTCTTTACCTTTCCGCAGTACTCTTATTTTGAAATAGCTCGTGGTTTTCATTTCCACCTGCGATCAAATAAGCCATCAAATCCTTCAACTCCTCCTCGTTGAGCCGATTGATTAATCCAGGAAGCATGATGGACACTTCTGAGTTTTTGGTGAAGGAAACTGTGCTTTTTGGCACCTCACGTAAATCATCTGGAGCAAATGGATTCTGAGACACAAAATACGCTTCCTCATTTTCATTCACCAGTCTTCCCACCACAGAGCCTCCATCTTTCAATTCAAATACGGTCGCATGGTATTGCTCCGAAATGACATCACTTGGATTGATGGTAGCTTCCAAAATATCTTTTTTGGAAAAACGGGTTCCTAATTGAGTCAAATCCGGTCCGACGATCCCACCCTCACCCTGCATGGTATGGCAGGACTGGCAAAGCGTGGCCTGATACATCGCCTTTCCTCTGAGATAATCC
>LJXT01000136.1 GCA_001314815.1 Algoriphagus marincola HL-49 | reverse complement strand
CAGCAAGAATGGGCACAAGCCGAAAAATACTACAGCGAAGGGCTTTTTCTGGATGAAACCAATACGCAAATCATCCTAGCCAGGGGACAAGCTCGCTACCAACAGAGTAAATTGGAAGAGGCACTGGCAGACTTTATTCAATTGATAGGCATAGATCCCACGCTTCCTACGGCCTACTATCACCGAGGAATCACGCTCCTCCGGATGAAAAGAAATCAAGAAGCCTGCGAAAACCTACAGCTTGCAGCCAATTGGGGAATGAAAGCCGCCCAAGAAGTCATTAAAAAAGCCTGTCAGGACTAGAGTTCGTCGGTAGTCTTTACCCTTGAGGCGATCCAGGCTGGTCTCCAGGAAGCTACCAATGTGATCAAAATGACCACCACAGTGATCCAAGCAAAGTCAGTCCAAACCATTCGAACCGGATAAGCATCCACAACTGCAGAGGCTATTCCTAATGACACCAATCCAAAACTCTCCTGTAGCCAAACGATGGCAAATCCCAAGACTAAGCCTATTGCAGCACCTACCACGGCTATCATCGCACCTTGCTTCAAAAATATCTCCTGAATTAGCTTATCCTTTGCTCCCAAAGCCTTTAGCATAGCAATGTCTTTCTTCTTTTCAATTGCGAGCATACTGAGGGAAAAGAAGATATTGAAGGAGGCAATGGCCAGAATAAAGCTCAGGGTCAAAAAAACAAAAAGCTTTTCAAGCTTGACTGTGCGGAGCAAGCCGGCATGTTGCTCATCGGTATTTTTTACTGAAAAATCAGATCCCAGGTGAGCCTTCAAATTTTCTTGTACCTCATCAATAGAATATCCATCCGAAATCTTGATTTCCAGAGAAGTCCGTTTGTTTCCATAGTTCAATAGCTCTCTGGTGAACTTCAAGGGGGCAATTACATACTCATCATCGAATTGACGCTCGACTGAGAAAAATGCAACCGGCTCAAGCGAAGCAGAGGAATAAAGTTGATTGGGATTGAGAGTAGCGGCGCTTCGAGGAGCTTTTGGGTAAAAGACCTTTAAGGGAACATTGACATCCTTGAGATTTACTGACAAGAAAAAACCAACTCCACGACCCATAATGGCGCCGGGTCTGAGGTCGTTTCCCAGCGTGGTGTCACCCCAAAAATACCCTCTGGAAAAACGGTCCTGCTCCAAAAAATTATCCGAAACTCCTTTGATAGTAGCTACCAATTGATTGCCATTGTAGTCCAGAAGTGCATTGTCTTCGATCACTTCGGTAAGGACAGCTACTCCCTCTACGTTTTGGATCCCATCTAACCATAAAGAATCCACTTCGAAACTTTTCCCGAGCACAGCCTCTACTTTCAACTCCGCATCGAAGCTGGCAAATAGTCCCCGAATTAGATCTTCCAGTCCATTGAATACGGACATGACTATCACCAATGCCATTGTACCAACTGCCACTCCAATCATGGAAATAGTCGAAAGCACCGTGATAAAGTTTCGCTTCTTTTTACTGCGAAAATACCGGGCCGCTATAAAATAGCTGAGGTTCAAGTATCCAAGGAATTAATCTTCATCTGACTCATCTTCCTCCTCATCTGTCGCAGGCGGAATCTCCAATCCTGAGATCACCTGATCCATATGCTGGGCATAAGCCGCTGACTCATCCGGAAAAAATGCCAACTCAGGAATAATTCGAACAGACTTGCCGATTCTCCTTCCCAAATGATGTCTAATTTCTTTTTTGTGCTCTTGAATGAGCTCGTAAGTAGACTGCGGGTCTGCAAGCAAAAAACTAAGGTAAACTTTTGCAACACTTAAGTCAGGACTGACAAAAACCCTCGTAATCGTCACCATTGCCTTTCCTACCAGGTGTTTAGCCTCTTTTTGAAATATTTCTCCCAACTCCTTCTGCAGAAGTTTTGCGTGTTTTTGTTGTCTTTTGCTTTCCATTTGAAGTATTTATGGTACAAATTTAGCGAAATACTTGGGCAAGCTTTAATTTCGACCCAGCTAACCCCAATTCTACAGCCTTGTTTCAATTTTTCAAATTAAACGATCCATTCCGAATAATCGGTGTAGTCTTTTTTCTACTCCTCTGGACTATTCTTTATTTGGTGTTTGCGGACCTCCCGCTCACTCAGCTTCAAATGAGTTGGATGCTGCTCGGTGAGCGATTGGGAGATGGATTGCTCTTCTATCGCGATTTAGTAGATGACACAGGTCCCTTGTCGGCTGGCTTTTTCTTTCTGATAGATTGGATATTTGGAGGGAGCTCTCTCGCCTATCAAATCATCGGTAGGATTTTGATTTTCATACAAGTGATCTACTGGAACAGCGCTCTCATCAGATACCGCGTCTTTGATGAAAATACGTTTATCCCGGCTATTGTTTTGCTGAGCCTATTCCATATTAGCTTTGATATGCTGAGCCTAAGTCCGGCACTATTGGGTAGTACCTTTGTGATATTTGCGCTATCACAGCTATTCTCCCAGACCATCCTCCAAAAAGAAAGCAGTGAGGCGACCTTATTAATTGGAATCTATGGGGGTTTGGCTACGGGCTTTCATCCCATTTATATCGTTTTTCTTCCCTTTTTGATTATCGTAGGAGTGACCATTAGTGGATTTAGCTTTAGGCAGTTGATCCTATCGCTGATTGGCTACTTCACACCTTTGTTACTTATCGTGGTTTATTATTTCTGGTCGAATGGGCTGGAAGATTTTCTGAGAATTTGGCCTTTGAGTTTCACATCCGAAACATACCAGTTTCATACCTTCGCCACATTAGGAATTCTCTTTGCATTTCCACTTGTTTTGGGATTTTTAGGGTACTTTTTTGGAGTATTATCTAAAGGAGCCTCCATCAATCAGCAGAAACAGCGGCAAATTTTATTTTTCTGGGCAATCTTCTCTGGCTTAGCCATTTTCATTTCCAGCCATCACGCAGCTTTGGAAATGATGGTTTTTCTCCCATTAATAAGTTATTTGATTACCGCTTTTTTCTTAGGAGTAAAGAAAAAGATCCCTGTTCAGATAGGCTTTTGGGGACTAGTCGTTTTTCTGCCTATTGGTTCCTGGTGGTTTTGGGCAGAAAACAAATCGCTACAATCGGAATACTTCTTAACGGAATCTGCAAATCCACAATGGCCGGGAAAAAGTGTCCTAGTGCTGGACGGTGACCTTTCTTTATATCAAGACCATTCCATGAAAGGCCCCTTTCTAAATTACTACTTATCCCAGGAGCTTTTGGAGAAGGAACGAACCTTCGCTAGAAAAGTGCAGCTTTTTAGAATGATCAATAAGCAAATGCCTGAAGTGGTTTATGATCCACATGGTGACTTTGAGCAATTACTGAGTGAGTTCAAGGAGCTTGAACGAAAATATAAAATGGAAAAAACGAATGTCTTTATCTTGAAATAAGAGTTCAAACATTTGTATTTCAGCGATTTAAAGTGTTATTTGAGATTGGTTCTTACTTTTTTAACCCAGTTCACAAATGGATCGTCTCAACGATATTTTGAATGCTTTTTCTACACAGGAAAAGGAACAATTATTTCATTTAGCTTCTGCAAGAAACACAGCCAGATCAAAAAAGCTAGACCTTCTTAGATTGCTGATTAGAAATCCTCATGAAGAGGATGACTTTTTTGCAAAAAGACTTTATCCTAATCATCAAAGCAATGCTTTTCCCCAGCTGAAAAAGCGGCTAAAGGAAGAGATTAAGGAAATCTCTGTTTTGATCAAGCCATCTGCAGTCAATACCAAAGCCCATCAGCGCATCAGGTGTTCGGAATTAATCTTACAATCTCAACTGCTGCTTGCCCGAAATCTACGAGACGAAGGGTCAAAACTCCTTCAAAAGAGCCTGGAATTGGCCATTGAAGGTGGCTTTCACGATTTGGCACTGACTGTATTCTCCATAGGACAGGAATACGGATCGGGCCACGTACTCAGTACCAAAGACCTTCCGGAGCTCGAGCTTGCCATCAAATGTCATTTGCAAGTATTAGTAAGCCAATCCGAAATGCAAACTGATGGAAAATTGCATGGCTCTAATCGATGGTTGAGACAGATGATTCAAAAACTGAATGCAAATCGGAAACAATGGGGACTGGTAAGCAGCCTCAAAAATTCGATTCAAAAAAACGATTATGAGGAGGCGAGCCTATTGATGGCGCAAGTAGAGAGTGAGGAGTTTTCCGAACCGGAGGACTACTCTGCTTTTTGTGAATTTCTTCATGCCAAGCTGCAATTACTCTTCGAAAAAATGGACTTTCTACCGGCTCAATCCCTTTGCGAAGAATACCTACAATCAAAACTCAAAAATCAGGAAGTTCCATCGACATTTTTTCAATATTATTTCCTTTCACTATTTCATCAAAAAAAATGGGACGAGGCACTTCAGGTAATCCATCAAAAACTTAATGGACCCGAACTTCAGAAAAATCCACACTGGGAATATTGGAAAGCTTTGACGTTTTTCTCCTTAGAAAAGTATAAACCTGCACTGAAGTTAATTCATGATTGCCAATCCCGCCTCAAATCGGTTCCGGATTATTATTTGGGATCAAAAATGCTGGAGTTAATGATTTTGTTTGAGCAGAAAGATATGGACTGGCTTGAGTACAAAATGGAAAACTTTCGAAAACTCCTTTCTCGATGGAGCCATAAGGCTAGCATTCGATTGAATTCTGCCTTTCATTTGCTCTCAGATCTACATCAACACACCGAGTCGGAGAGGCTTCTGGAATCTTCGCTCTGGGAAAAACTCAATCAAAGAATAGGAGAATACAAGTGGCGTCCAGATGGGTTTGAATTACTTCCTTACGATCAGTGGTTTTATAAAAATATTGTTAAATAATTTCTAGTTAAAATTCAATATTTAAATTTTTTTAATTCTTTAATCAAATAAAAAGCAATTAAGATCTTAAAAAGATAGAGATTATTTTTAAAATCTTTTTGATTTATAATCATTTGATTTTCAAATATTTAAAATATTTTTTTCAGAGTTTTTCAAGTTATTTCAATCTGATTTTTTCCTATCAAAGCCCAAGCCACTTCAATACCTTATGTGAGTCTTTGCATTCTTTCATTCTTTCATTCTTTCACTTTTAGTCGATGATCCATTCTGTTTTAGAATTTCTTACGGATGAGTTAAACACCTTTATCAAACTAAAGGTAGGCGATCCTACGACAACTCGGATTTATCTCTCTGGAGTAACCAATGAAGCTGGAATAGCCATTCCTGATCAATCTTTGGGCATTTCCCTGATCAATATTGAGGAAGAGCGGGTCAATAAAGACCAGCAAAACCGATTCGTCAATGCAGTGGGAAAAGTCGAGAAGCGAAACCCCGAAATCCGACTCAACCTCTACGTCCTAATCACTGCTAATTTTCAAAATAAGAATCCTAACAACTCCTCGGATGATTATGTGGAAGGGCTAAAGCAGCTAAGCTATGCGATTTCCTTTTTCCAATCCAAAAACGTCTTTACGCCTGAAAACAGCCCCGGCTTGGGGAGTTTCGATCCCAATCTTCAAAAGATAGTAGTGGAATTGTACAGCTATTCCTTTGAGCAGCTTTACAATTTCTGGTCTGTGGTAGGTGCAAAATACCTGCCCAGTGTGCTGTATAAAATCAAGACCATCAGCATTCAGGAAAATGCAGTCCTCGAGCAGGGTGAGCCGATCGAGCAGATATTCACACAAAGCCAGCATAAGTCATGAATATCATCTACAAGAGACTTTTCGAGCTTTCGATACGACACGAGTTTTTCGCAAATGGGAAAGGAAGAAACCTAAACCTAATTCCCACCAAAGAAACGCAGAACCTTTTAAAAAGTGGGCGAATGCTTTTTAGAGATACTCCCAATGGCACCTTAGTTTTATATCGGGCAAAAAATGACCTAGTAAGCCCTGAAATAGATCTTCCTCGGCCGAAAACATTCACTTTTTTGCTTCAGAGTAATGATCAGGCTTTTATCCAAACTGTCAGCGATTTTGACAAACTACCCAGAAAATTTTCTTCAGGTGACTTTTTACATTTTCAAAATCTCCCTGCCCAAGCCTCCACCGATTCCTCGAATCCAGAGTCCCTAGAACATGAGATCTTGGACGGAAGACGTCCCATGAGATTCAGCTCAGAATTAGTACTAAACCCAAATCCCGGTACAGTCATTCTTCAAGTCCTGGATTCGGATGGGAACAAAATCAGCTCAGGCCAGGATTTCAATGGCCAAGCATTTCCTGTAGACCGAAATATTCAAGCTGAGCCCGATGGGAAGGTTCGATTTGAAATCAATCTAAATGAAAAAAAGGAAGGATTGTACACAATTCGACTCCGAAATGACTTAGATACCACGACGCTTTGGACGCGTGACTTTTTTTTATCCGCGGATCCAAATTTATCAAATAGCCTTGGGTTAGTACAGATTCGATACGGCAACTCACCGGATCATTTGTATGGATTGCAAGAGTTTTATCGCTTACAACTAAACAGAAAGACCTCAAAGTGGACGTACTACATCGTCAACCAAAATAATCGAATAGACTTGAGCTCATCTACCCTGATCATCGAGGACAGGGAAAATCCACCAAGCTCTCCCTATTCACAATATCAATTTGATCAGTTGGGAAGTACTCCCCATCCAGATATCCGGATCAATGATCACGAAACGGTCATTTTCAGATCGCAGGTACCCATTCCATATTTCGAAAGGCCCAAGCTCAACCTTGAGCTCCGAAGAAATCCAGGCAATCGGGTTTTATTTTCTCATTTACCCAATCCTCTCCGGCACAGCCCTGTCAAGACTGACGGAGGAGACCCCATATCCGAAATCTATGTATACATCTAGCATCACAGACCATGGCAGAATTTAAAAGACCCGGAGTATATATCCGAGAAATATCCACTCTTCCAGCCTCCGTCGTACCGATAGCCACTGCGATCCCGGCCTTTATCGGCTACACCGCCAAGCGCGAGAAAAACGGAGAACCAATCCCAAACAATAAACCAACCCGGATCACTTCCTATCTGGAGTTTAAAGAAATATTTGGGGACTCTTTTTATGAAAGGTATGAGGTCAGCTTGACGAGCACCGAACCGGGCTATACGATTACCGACCCTAGCCATTTTTCCAATTACTTATTACCCTACCATGTCTATCTCTACTTCCTAAATGGAGGTGGGCCATGCTATATCGTATCTGTAGGCACTCACATTTCCAATCCCAGTGGAAATGAAATTGATCCTGCAGCCTTACTGGCAGGTTTAGCTGCTCTAGAGGAAGAGGACGAACCAACACTTCTTGTAGTCCCCGAAGCGGCAGTTCTTTCTGATGTCAACCGTACCACACTACATGACCAGCTTTTGGCACAGTGTGCAAAGCTTCAGGATCGCTTTGCGATAATGGATGTCCTACACATTACCAACAATACACCCCTTGAGGATGCCACGGCATTCAGAAATCAGGTAGGCACATCCGACTTGAAATATGGAGCGGCTTACTATCCTGGTTTGAAAACATTTTTGTTCAGAAACTTCAATGAAAAAACGCTCATTTTGACAGACAATCGGGGTGGTACAGCCCAAGGCCCTTTTCACCAAATGCCTCTAGAAATGCTGGGAACGGGTAGCGGCCGGGCAGTGGGCATTATCCAAATCACCAACAACGCCAATCTGGACGGGGACTCCTTTACAATCGATTCTGACACATTTACAGAAGGCCCGGATTTCACCAAAGAGCCTGGCCCTTCAGCCAATGCAGGATCAGCGGAAAACTTACTGGTAGCCATCCAAGCAGCTGCAAATCCCAACTACACCGCCCGAAGGTCAGGAGCTACGATCATCATTGAAGCTACTGCAGAAGGAAGCGCTGGCGAAAGCTTGGCTTTGACTTATACAGACAATGGAGACGGAGGAGCTACTATTAGCCCTGGAGGCACTCTTCGAATCCCCCAGGCTGAAAAATCACTCTACAATGCCATCAAGGCGAAGCTTGAATCCAAGGTAATGACTCTTTATCCTTCTGCAGCAATGGCGGGAGTATATGCTCGCGTAGATGGTCAACGAGGCGTATGGAAAGCACCGGCAAATGTGAGCCTGCGCGGCGTATCTCAGCCATCTGTGCTTCTCTCATCGCCAGATCAGGAGCCACTCAATGTGGATGCTACCTCTGGAAAATCAATCAATGCCATTCGGCTTTTCCCAGGCAAAGGCAACTTGGTCTGGGGAGCTAGAACACTGGCCGGAAATGACAATGAATGGCGATACATTCCAGTCAGAAGGCTCTACATTTTTGTGGAAGAGTCGGTCAAAAAAGCTACTGAGTTTGTAGTTTTTGAACCCAACGATGCAAATACTTGGATGCGGGTAAAAGCCATGATCGAAAACTTCCTGTCCGGCCTATGGCGGGAAGGAGCCCTGGCTGGGGCAAAACCTGAACAGGCATTTTTTGTCCGAGTAGGACTGGGTCAGACTATGACCTCATTGGATATTCTGGAAGGCCGCATGAATGTGGAAATCGGATTGGCAGCCGTCAGACCTGCAGAATTCATTATCCTGAAATTCTCTCACAAACTTCAAGAAAGTTGATCTAACCATTAAAACATAAAACCATGGCAAATTACTTCACACCAGGCGTCTATATAGAGGAGATCTCTACACTTCCTGCATCAGTGGCAGCAGTAGAGACAGCCATACCTGCCTTCATTGGTCATACCGATAAGGCTACAAAAAACGGAGAAGATGTACGGGGTGTTCCTACTCGAATCACCTCCATGCTTGAATATGAGTCCATCTTTGGCAAGGCCAACCCGGAGGCAATTTCCATCACGATCACGGATACCTATGGAGGTCCTCCTACCAAACTCACTGAGCGAACTATTTCAGCTGCTTTGACCTCATCGGCCTCTGTCTATAAGATGTATTATAGCCTTCGTATGTTTTTTGACAATGGAGGTGGACCCTGTTACATCATATCAGTCAATGACTTCACCGCAGGGCCGAGTGTTGGAGACCCGACAGACAGCACCAGTCTCCTGGGAGGATTAGCGGCTTTGGAAAAAGTAGATGAACCAACACTGATACTTTTTCCGGATGATCTCTCACTGGCAAATGCAGGACAGGTATATGAGCAAGCTCTTGCTCAATGCGAAAAGCTTCAGGATCGCTTTGTCATCATGGATGTAAAAGAGGAAGGAGCAGGCCCCATTACAGATGCGGACAATTTCAGAGGTTCATTCGGTATCTCAGATCTGAAATATGGAGCGGCATATTACCCCAAGCTCAAATCAGCCTTGAATTATGGTTTTGATAATAGCTCAATTACTATCACACAAAGCAGTAGCTATGAAGGAACCGAAACTCCTGCTCCAGCTACCCCAACAGATGCAAATGGGCAGACGCTCGACTGGATCGCCACGAATGATCCGAGCCTCCACCGGGCTATTCTAGCCGAAATAGCAAAATTCTATGTGACTCTTCCCCCAAGCGGAGCGATAGCCGGTATTTATGCCAGAGTGGACAGTCAACGAGGCGTTTGGAAAGCCCCTGCCAATATCAGCGTACGATCTATCGTCGGACCTTCCATAAAAGTGACAAACGAGCAACAAGGATCTCTTAACGTAGATGCTGCTTCAGGAAAGTCTATCAATGTCATTCGCAGCTTCACCGGAAAAGGAACTTTAGTCTGGGGAGCCCGAACCTTAGCAGGAAATGATAATGAATGGCGCTACGTACCCGTGAGACGACTCTTCATTTTCATTGAAGAATCAGTTAAAAAAGCAACCGAATTTGTGGTCTTCGAGCCCAATGATGCCAACACCTGGCTTCGGGTGAAAACCATGATCGAAAACTTCCTTTCCAAGCTTTGGAGAGATGGTGCACTGGCTGGTGCAAAACCAGAAGACGCCTTTTTTGTGCGGCTAGGTCTCGGTAGTACCATGACAGCTCAAGACATTCTCGAGGGAAGGATGAATGTAGAAATCGGATTGGCAGCAGTACGACCTGCAGAATTCATCATCCTTAAATTCTCTCACAAACTTCAAGAATCATAAACCATTAAAATCTCAATACCATGGCAG
>LJXT01000135.1 GCA_001314815.1 Algoriphagus marincola HL-49 | reverse complement strand
TAGCCCGTCTTGATTTACATCTGCCAGGCTTACTCCGGTATTCCATTCATTCTGGGAAATGATCCCCGCGGAATCCGTAATGTCTTTGAATTTGAAGTTTCCTTCGTTGAGATAGATTTTGTTTGGGCCCTGATTTCCTGAGAAAACGATATCAATCAGTCCGTCATTATTTAAATCTCCTAAACCGACTCCAGCCCCGTTATAGAAATTTCGAAAGGTGTAGGGATTAACAGACTCGGTATAGCTAAGGTCATTTCTAAAAGTAATCCCGGACTCTACAGGATTTATTTTTTCAAAAAGTAATGGCGCTCTTTCTCCTTTTTTCTGACAGGAGGCGAGTATGGATAGTGTGATAAAGAGGAAAGAAGCGGGCTTCTTCATGTCTGTAAAAAAAGGAAGTGCACGAATGTACACTTCCTTTTTGACTCAAATTAATAAGTGATTAGTAGCCTGGATTCTGCACCAAGTTAGGGTTGGCATTGATCTGCTGCAATGGAATTGGGAATAGAGCTCTGAATGGTTCTGACTCTCCTTTTTCCCACCATGGATCATTCCAAGTACCGAAACGGATCTGATCGGTTCTTCTGGAAGCTTCTGCAAACATTTCTCTTCCTCGCTCATCGTAGATGTCCTCAAGAGTCAGAGATGTGAAGGCAGGCATACCGGCTCTTTCTCTTACCATATTGATCGCTTCAAGCGCATCACCCGTTTTTCCTTGTCTGAAAGCAGCCTCACCTTTTGTAAGATACATATCTGCTAATCGGATCAATGGGTAATCATTGCTCAAAGAAGCAGCTGCACCTGAGGCAAACTCAAACTTACCTACTCGAACACCAGCTTGACGCAAAGCATTAGGGGCTAATTCGTTGATTTCAGGTGTGAAGGTCAATGGTTCACCATCTGGATCGTCTGCTTCAGCAGAAATATCAATCAGGCGAGTGCCATCAGCAGCAAACTGTGGTCCTACCAAGAAGGAGTTCTTTCTGACATCATTGTCATCAAAGGAGTTGTAAAACTCTTCCAAAGATGCATATCCATTCCATGGCTGCTCCTGTAGGTTGTAAGTCGCCTGACTGGCGTAGTGAAGGGTCATCTGCGCCAAGTTGAACCCGCCCGCATTATTTTCATCGTATGGAAGTGTCAGGATGTTTTCTGTTGAGCCCCCGTTTCTAGTAGCAAAGTTGCTGAAGAAATTAGATGAAAGCGAGAAGATACCACTGTTGATGACTACATCAGCCGCTGCTTCCGCGTCAGCCCATCGGGCAGTACCAGTGTATACTTCGGCATTCAAATACAACTTAGCCAAGATGGCATGCGCTGAATAGTAATTCAAAGTAGTTTTGGTATCAGATTTAGGAAGTAGATCGACATTTTCTAAGATAGACTGCTCGATAAAGTCAAATACTTCCTGCCGAGTATTATTGGTAGGATTTCCCTCCAAGTTGTCTTCGGTAATTATCGGAACATTTCCGAAACTGTCAATTAGCCAAGAATACACCAAGGCTCTTAATATGCGAAGTTCTGAAGTCAAGGCCTCTACATCTCTGTAGGCTACGATTAGGTTATTGATTTCACCGATTGCGGTGTAACAATAAGCCCAAGAGTTGTTGAATGCTTCATCGGAAGGTTGCCAAGTGTGTCTGTGAGCTCTAAGCCAAAGGCCACCGTCTTCCCAGTCAGCTCCTTTTTGAGGTATAGCCATCTCATCAGAGGAGACCTCATAGATTGACCAGATACTGTTGTGACCACCCCAGCTACCGACGATTCGGGAATAGGCTGAGGCTTTTAAGACATCAATCAATACCGGATTGTTGCTATTGATCACCTCTTCCTGTGTAATTCCATCCAGCACCTCTTGTTCCAACTCCCAGCAGGATCCCAGCATCAATGTCGCAGGGATCAAAAGAAAGGTTTTTCGAATTGATTTAAACATATCTCTGTATTTTGATTGATTATTTGAAGTTCAAAGAAAGTCCCAAAGTAAAGGAACGAGTTTGGAAATACTGATTTCTACGCTCGATTCCCGGAGAAAGAGCAGTGGTAAAGCTGTCTCCGTTTTCGGAGTCAGTTACCCTTGCCTCTGGATCAATCCCTGTATAATTGGTTATGGTAAACAGATTTTGCGCAGCGAAGTACACTCTGAAATTACCAATATTCGGCGAATTTGTTTTGAAATTGTAGCCTAACTCCATGTTATCCAGTCTGATAAAACTTGCATCTTCTACATACGAGCTATTGAATGTTGGGGTTGAGGTTACCACCGGATCGGTAGGAGTCTTGTCTGTAATTACAGAGTTCCAAGTTACAGAAGCTCCATCGGCATTTTCGTAAAACCCTCTGTAAGAGTTGTACAAGTCATGACCCCAAACGCCTCTTAAGAAGAAGTTCAATGTAAACTGTCTCCAAGCGAAGTTGTTGGCAAAACCAAACTCACCCTTCGGAAGACCATTTCCTAGTCTTTCGAACTCGTCAGGGTTAGTAGTAGATAAAATATACTCACCTGATTCAGAAAGGCCTAAAAGTCTTGGTCCATAAATATCACCCAGTGTCTGACCTACCCGGTTGTAGATGATCGGGTTATTGTTCTGTCCCGGAGAACCTGGAGTCGCAAATCTCAATTCGTCGAATCCAAGACCAGAAGCTGATAAGCTTTCGATTTGAGTTCTTTGATAGATGGTAAAGTTACCGCTTGGTGTCCAGAGGACTTCTCCTAGGTTCAAACCGTTTACCGCTACTGCAAATTCGAAACCTGCATTGCTCAAATCAGCTAGGTTCACCCAAGTACTTCCCACAGTGTTGAATCGTCCTGGATCGAAGATGTTTGGTCCACCACCTACAGGTACATTGAATAGGAGGTCGGAGATGTTTCTGGTGTAGTAGTCCATGCTACCAGTGACTTTGTTGTCCCAAATACCGAAATCCACACCTACGTTAAATTCTCTTTTGGTTTCCCACTTTAGGAATCGGTTAGGGTTGGAGTTTTGCACGATCCCTACATAAATGTCATCAGTACTCAATGGATCACCATCCAAGTCGATTCGGTTACCGTTTCCAAACACACCCAAAGCTAGGGTTGGAGACGGAGGAAGGTTACCCGTCACACCGTAAGAAACTCTAGGCTTGAACTGAGAGAATACTCCCATGTCGAAGATCTGCGTGAAGTCAGAACCCAAAGAGAAGGCAGGGAATACACCGGTTTGATTTTCCGGTCCAAATCCTGAATAAGTCTCAGCCCTTACGGATGCAGAGAAGAATAGGTAATTGTTGTAATTGAAATTCGCACGGCCAAATACAGAGTTCAATTGATCCTGATTGGCATAAGAATACATGTTGGTGTTATTACCTACTCGGATAGCACCTGCACCTAAATTGTCCCATCCTGTATCAAAAAGGAATTGTCGGGAACGTGCACCGAAACCTTGATTCTTAGTACTCTGCGTACCGACACCACCCAATAGGGCAAGATTTAACCCGTCAAACAAATCTACTTCATAGCGAAGTGTGGATTCGAAGATTCGCTGCACTCGGTCATTGGTAATTCGCTCAGCAGAACCTCTTGCACCAAATCCTACTTGGAAATCCTGAATCGACCAGAAACCACCAATCAATTCATTTCTTCTGTCTTCAGAATATTGAGCAGAAAGTGTCAAGGTAGGAGCGATGTCATACTCTACCCGGTAGGAGGTCAGCGCTGTTTTAATTTCATTGATTCCTTTTTGCTGATTGATCAATGCAACCGGGTTGAAGAAATCAAACAGGTCTCTTTGGAAATAGCCTCCAAATCGCTGATTGGCATCCTCAGTGTCCTCAAATATGGGAGCGGTTGGGTTGTAGATAGTGGCATATCTAAATGCAGCTTCCGGAACCGAATTGGATTCTACAGTCGTAAATGAAAGATTTACATTGAATCGCAATCTGTTGTCTAATGCACCTTGTGATAGATTGACACGGGTATTCAGTCTTTCGTTAGAAATCCCCTTTGCCACACCATTATTGTTTCGGTAGTTGACCGAGGCCAGGTAATTGGTATTGTTGAACCCTCCAGAAACACTGGCATTCGTAGAATAAGAATAGGCGTCACGGATCAGCTCTTGTCTCCAATCGGTTTTGCTTCCGAAATCAGTGCCACCACGAGCCACGAACTCTTCAGGGGATAGAACAGGGATCAGGTTTGTGGCTTGGTCTAAAGTACCAAAAGAGTTGATGTTCACCTCTGCACGTCCTTCTTTACTGCCTTTTTTGGTAGTAGTGATCAAGATAACACCGGAAGATCCTCGTGCACCATAGATCGCTGCTGCCGAACCGTCCTTCAATACATCGATGGATTGAATGTCATTGGGATCGACGTTTTCCAAAGAAGCTCCGATCACTCCATCCAATACGATGAGCGGCGAAGAGTTGGCCCCAAAGGTAGATAGACCTCTCAATCGGATGTTGAATCCGGCGTTAGGGTTGCCTCCCGGTCTGGTGATCGATAGCCCTGCTACTTTACCTTGAAGCAACTGCGCCGGACTGGCTACGTTACCACGGTTGAAGTCTTCAGGCTTTACACCGACTACCGCAGAAGTGATTTCCTTCTTGTCCTGAGAGCCGTAACCAATCACCACTGCCTCTTCCAAGCTCTGGATATCTTCTTCCAGATTGATGGTAAAGGTGCTTTGATTGCCGATTTCTACCTCCTGGCTTAGATATCCTACAAAGGATACTACCAAGATTTGATCACCTGATTGGATATCAAGAGTGAACTTTCCATCCAAATCTGTCGCTACCCCGCGGGTGGTACCTTTGACTAGCACAGTAGCACCGGGAACTGGGTCGCCGAGAGAAGCATCCAGGACGGTACCTGTGATGGTTCTGTTTTGCGCATTGGCTAAGAAAGACACCCCAAATAGGAGGGTCAGTGCAAAAGCCAATGTTTTGAACTGTTGTAAATAATTTCTCATAGGGTTTTTTGTTAGTTAAAAAGCGAAATAGGTATGAGTACTTAATTTAGAAACTAATGTGTTGTATTATTTTTGATTTTGCAATATTTAACAAAGTATAAAGTAGTATGTTGGAAAAGCGACTTTTAATAGAATAAAGTATATTTTAATAATTCTGTATATTATCGAATTGTTAATTGAGATATTTTCAATGGAAATCGTTTTCCTTTTATTAAAACTTAAAAAATCGAAATATTTTTAAAAAAATGAAAATTTTAAAGCTTTCGAGGAAGTGTCTCTGTAGCAGGAATTGACATCTTTAAAAAATTTTAAAAAGTAGTCTGTTTTCCTAAAAAAATTAAAATTGTTCCTTTTGCTTCCTTTTCGCCTTGTTTTTGGTTCCAAAAAGCCTCTTGTTTGGACGGGTGGGCATTTTACAACTTTGAAAATCTATTCCTCGTAATTTTATTCTATTACTTCCATTACTCTGCTTCACATGAAAATTTCTTTAGCTTTTTCAATTTTATGCATGTCTTTTTTATTTATCTCATTTTTTACTTTTTCTCAGGGAATTCGGGGTCGGATTTTCTCCAATGACGGTGAGTCTTTGCCCTTCGCCTCAGTCTTTGTTAGAAACCTTGGTGATGGTGTGCCTGCCAATGATGAAGGCTACTATGAAATGAAATTACCGGAGGGGATCTACGATGTATATTTTCAGATCTTAGGGTATAAATCTCGCATTGAGACCTTGGTAGTCAAAGAAGGTGCATGGACTGATTTTGATGTAAGATTGGAGCCTCAGATTTACACCCTTGAGCAGGTAGAAGTTCGTGCAGGTGCTGAAGACCCCGCACTGACTATCATGAGAAAAGCCATTTCTAAGTCAAAGTACCATCGACTGCAGCTCCAATCGTATGAGATGACTGTCTACCTGAAGGGAACAGGTCAGTTGACGGATGCTCCCTTTTTTCTCAAGAAGACCCTCGAAAAAGATGGCCTGAACCTGAATGAAGCTTACACTTCCGAGTCGGTTTCCAAGATCCGGTTTTCATTACCTGACAAATTGGAAGAAGAGGTCATCTCAATCCGTACCAATGGGGATAATCAAAACACTTCACCCGCTCCGTACATTCAAACGAGTTTTTACGAAGAAAAAATCAATGAAATCATCTCTCCACTATCCCGAGCAGCCTTTCAGTATTATCGCTTTCGCTACGAGGGAAGTTTTTTTGATGAAGAGGTCATGGTCAATAAAATCCGGGTAATCCCTCGGTCGCGTGGCGAGCGGATTTTTGACGGGTACATTTACATTATCGAGGATCTTTGGGCCATTCATAGTCTGGATCTGAAGTCTTCACTTTTGGGTTTTCAAATCGAAGCCAAGCAACAATACGCCCCCGTGGCTGAGAATGTGTGGATGCCTTTTACGCATACCTATCGCTTTTCTGGAAAAATTTTCGGCTTTGCCGGTGAGTTTAATTACCTCGCTTCTACCCGCGATTATGAGGTAGTGCTGAATCCTGACCTTGTCCAAACTCCTGAGATTATCGATGAAAAAATTGAGGAAAAGCCTCAAGATGCTTTGGCAAAAGAAGCCGAAGATCTGGGGCTTCTGGAAAAGCTGAGCAGTGAAACTCCAAAGACGCGTAAGGAATACCGAAAACTTCTCAATGAGTATGAAAAGGAAATGCTCCAAGAGCAACGGGAAGAAGAGGTGATTATCGAAAGGAATTACACGGTGGACAGTCTTGCGAAAAAGCGGGATTTGAGCTATTGGGATAGCATCCGGCCGGTTCCTTTGACAGCAAAGGAGATTCAAGGCTATGAGCGAGATGATAGTCTGGCAGTGGTGGAAGCTGCCAAAATGAGTGAGGTGGACTCAGTAGCCAAAAAGGCAAGAAGGAAATATCGACCCTTGGATTTCCTCAACGGGGCTACTTACAGTTTTGGAAAAGGTAGGAGTATAGGATTCAATCAGAATTGGACCAAAATATCTTTCAATACCGTGGAGGGACTGAAAGTTGGTGTGTCGGGTTTCTATCGGAAAGCCAAAGAAATACCGATGGCTGATAGTGTCAATGTTTTTCGGAAGAGTTTCAATATCGAACCCGAACTCAGATACGGATTCAGCAGCAAGCGATTTTATGGAAAATCTACCTTGCGCTGGTCAGGCACCAAACCAACCTCGGGCTACTCTTACGGGCTTGAAGGAGGGCGTTTTATTTATCAGTTTAATGGAGGAGAGCCTATCAATGAGCAAGTGAATGCCTTGTATTCGCTCTTGTTCAGACAAAATTATATGAAGCTCTATGAGCAAAGCTTTGGTCGGGCATTTTGGGCTCATCGGGTGGATTATGGCTTTACCTACCGGGTGAATTTCACCTATGCACAGCGTAATGAGCTTTTCAATAACTCTGATTACAGTTTTTATAATCGAGGTGAGCGGATTTACACTCCAAATCAACCTGAAAACGTAGAGACCGGTAATCAGGCATTTCAAGACCATCAGATTGCTAAGCTTCAACTAGGTGTAGAATGGAGGCCTGGAATAAAATACGGTATCCGAAATGGTCGAAAATATCCAATCTCTGATCGAGCGCCATTGATTCGGCTAGATTACATCAAGGCTATTCCTCAATTGACCCGACAGCAGGATTTTGCCGCAGACTTTGACCACATTCGTGTCGGAGTGGAGCATGACTACACCTTTGGAATCAGCGGTAAGTTCGATTTCAATGTGAGTGCCGGGACTTTCTTGAATTCCAACCGGGTTTATTTTCCAGACTTCCAGCACTTCGGGGGCAATCGTACCATCTTTTCAAACTTTGGTCCTGCTTCCAATTTCCGATTTATGGACTATTACAAATACAGCACTTCAAGCTCTTACTTGTCAGGAATTTTCCATTATCAATTCCGAAAGTTCCTCTTGACTCAGCTTCCGATGCTTCGATTTTCAGGAGTGCAGGAAAATGTTTTCTTGAACTATCTTAAAACCGAAAACTCCCCTCACTACGTAGAATTGGGGTATTCTTTGGATAATCTGTTTAGAATCTTCCGTGTAGAGATAGGTGCAGGATTTGAAAATGGACGGTATTTGCGGGGAGGTGCGAGATTTGGCGTGGCTACTTTTATTCAAATACAATAAGGGAGGAAGTGGCTTGATACTGTGGTGCTATTCATTTTTAAACAATACTTAGCCTTTGGTGCCGGCCCCGCTCAAGTAATCTATTCTCACACCAAAGCCATGGATAAGCTTAAGTTCCATCAGGTTTTCTTCGTTTCTTATTCGAGTTTCCTTCGGCATTTCTTCGACTCAGACCTAAATAAGCCTCGGAGAAAACCCGAAGGTGATATGGAGAAGGAGTGAATTAAGGTAAGAATATGTATGGATAGTCAACTTCATAAATTTAGCTAAAAACATGAAGTAGGGATACTGGAATATTTTAAGAAATCCCCCAATTGATTGGATTCTAGCCTTTGAAAATAAAAAAGCCACTCTCTATCCGAAAGTGGCATTTGTTTGTAAGGGTGACTTTGAATAGTTAAACCTTCATGATATCCGCTTCTTTCTTCACGAGGAGTTCATCGATTTTAGCGGAATATTGATCGGTAAATTTTTGAACCTTGTCTTCAGCACGCTTTACCTCATCTTCTGAAGCACCTTCTTTTTGAAGTTTTTTCAGGGAATCATTGGTGTCTTTACGTACGGTACGGATGGATATTTTTCCGTTTTCACACTCATGCTTGGCTTGCTTGACCAAAGCTAGTCTACGCTCTTCAGTAAGTGTAGGAATGGTAAGAATGACTACCTCTCCGTTATTTTGAGGAGCTAGGCCAAGGTCAGAATTGATGATGGCCTTTTCGATCTCAGAGATCAGGTTTTTTTCGAAAGGACGAATAGACAATGTCCGAGCATCAGGTGTCGTGACAGAAGATACTTGATTGATAGGAGTAGGAGTGCCGTAGTAGGGGACCATGACTCCATCGAGTAGGTTAGGCATGGCCTTTCCTGCACGGATTTTGACTAATTCAGCAGCCGTATGATCCACGGCTTTTTGCATGAGTTCCTTTGCTTCCTCGAGATACAGTTCTATTTCTTCCATGAGATTGCTTAGATTGATGTGATTAGTGTGCCGACTTTCTCTCCCTCTACGAGTTTGCTGAGGTTGCCGGCTTTGTTCATGTCAAATACAATGATAGGCAGATTGTTTTCCTGACAAAGTGTAAATGCCGTCATGTCCATGACATTTAGGTTTTTTTCATACACTTCGTGAAAAGAGATGGTTTGATATTTAGTGGCTGATTTGTCTTTTTCAGGGTCTGCGGTGTACACGCCGTCTACTCGGGTGCCTTTCAAGACCACATCTGCCTCAATTTCGATAGCTCGAAGACTGGCTGTAGAGTCTGTTGTGAAATAGGGGTTACCAATCCCCGCTCCGAAGATTACGATTCTACCTTTTTCCAGATGGCGAATTGCTCTTCTTCTGATAAAGGGCTCACAAACACTTTCCACCTTGATACCTGACATCAAGCGGGTGTAAAGTCCGGCTTGCTCCAAGGCGCTTTGCAATGCCATCGCATTGATAAGAGTGGCTAGCATTCCCATGTAATCACCTTGTACCCGGTCGATTCCGGATTTTTCAGCCTGAACCCCTCTAAAAATATTTCCTCCTCCAATGACAATGGCGATCTCAACGCCCATGTCTTTTACTTTTTTGATCTCAGCAGTGTATTGCTGTAGCCTATTGGGGTCAATCCCGTAGTTTTTGTCACCCATTAGGGCCTCTCCGCTGAGTTTGAGGAGGATTCTTTTGTACTTCATTTTTTATTTCCCTTTGTTTTTAAAATGTCACCTCTTCTTGATGAAGCTTGATTTTCCAAACTCATTTTGCTTAAACCTTCATATTAACGAAGCAGGCACTGAGTTTGATTTTTTTGGACTGTTTTCAAAAATCACCGGACAAATATAATTTCTATCCCTCAGAATGCTAGTATTTTTTGACTTTCCAGTCAGGAAGCTTTAGAAAGTAATCAAAACCTGGTTTTTCTCCACACTTTGTTTGAGATTGACCTTTACCTCTGATACCACGCCATCTCCAGGAGACTTGATGGTGTTTTCCATTTTCATGGCCTCAAGAATCAACA
>LJXT01000134.1 GCA_001314815.1 Algoriphagus marincola HL-49 | reverse complement strand
CCACTACCGTCAAAGAGATTCGCAGAGCTTTGATCGATGCCGACGTCAACTATAAAGTGGCCAAGGAAGTCACTGATAAAATCAAAACCGAAGCGCTGGGCCGAGATGTCTTGATTTCCGTTTCTCCAGGGCAGCTTTTGGTGAAAATCACCCAAGAAGAGCTTACCAAGCTCATGGGTGGGACCAAAGCCGATATCAAACTCAGCGGAGAGCCCGCCGTCGTTTTGATCTCCGGTTTGCAGGGTTCGGGTAAAACCACTTTCACTGGGAAACTAGGAAGCTACCTGAAGAAGCAAGGCCGTCAGGTCCTTTTGGTAGCCTGTGATATCTATCGTCCTGCGGCGATTGATCAATTGAAAGTACTGGGCGAGCAGATCGGCGTGGAGGTCTATGCGGAGCCAGAGAATAAGAATGCACTTGAAATTGCCAACAATGCGATCGCCTACGCCAAGAAAACTGGTAAGAAAACGGTCATTGTCGATACCGCAGGTCGATTGGCAGTGGATGAGCAAATGATGAATGAAATCGAGGCGCTGAAAAAGGCCCTGAATCCTTCTGAGACACTTTTCGTGGTGGATTCCATGACCGGTCAGGATGCGGTGAACACAGCCCGTACCTTCGATGAGCGATTGGATTTTGACGGAGTGGTCTTGACCAAGTTGGATGGGGATACCCGAGGTGGTGCGGCTATTTCGATCCGTCATGTGGTCGAGAAGCCGATCAAGTTTATCTCCACGGGAGAGAAGATGGAGAATTTGGATGTCTTCCATCCCGATCGTATGGCTCAGCGAATCCTCGGAATGGGCGATGTCATCTCCTTGGTGGAGCGTGCCCAGCAATCCTTCGATGAGGACGAAGCCAAGCGGATCAATGCAAAGATCCGAAAGAATAACTTTGACTTTGAAGACTTCCTTTCCCAACTCGAGCAGGTCAAAAAGATGGGAAATATCAAGGACCTGATGGGGATGATTCCCGGAATGGGAAAAGCCATGAAGGGATTGGATATCGATGATGATTCCTTCAAGCCAATCGAAGCCATCATCCAAAGTATGACCCCTTACGAGCGCCAAAATCCTGATGTCTTGGATGGAAGCCGTAGAAAGCGTATTGCGAATGGTTCAGGAAGATCAATCACCGAAGTGAATAATCTGATGAAGCAATTCTCCGATATGCGGAAGATGATGAAGCAGATGAATAAGATGGGCGGCGCCAAAGCTGCCATGGGTAAATTGATGCCAGGAATGGGAAGAAGGTAGTCGATTAAGAATGAAGAATGAGGAATTAAGAATGAACCCGGTCTGAAAGGATCGGGTTTTTCTTGCTTCTAGCCTCTCGCTTCTAAGCTTTAATAAACTTTCTTATCCTCTTTCTTCTTCCAAAGCTCAAAAACCTTTTGGGACGCTTCCCGCATTCCATTGAGCATAGGTATTTTTCGATCGGCAGGTTCTATTTTGATTTCTTCATAAATAAAATCATCGTCGAATCCTGCATCAGCCGCATCTTCTTTGGTGCAGGCATAAAAAACTTTACTCGGCCTAGCCCAGAAAATAGCTCCCAAACACATGGGGCAGGGTTCACAAGAAGTATAAACTTCGCAGCCTTCGAGTTGGAAATGATTGAGTGTTTTGCAGGCATCCCGGATTGCCACTACTTCAGCATGGGCTGTGGGGTCATTGTTCATGAGCACATTGTTGGATCCCTTACCAATGATTTTCCCGTCTTTAACAATCACACAGCCAAAAGGCCCACCCTTTTCCGCTTCCATACCTTCCTGAGCGAGCGTAATCGCCATTTTCATAAATTCTTTTTGCGAATCGGTCATGATGTGAAGTTACTGGTTTTTGATGGGAAGATGTTGATAATCCTTTGTTTTAGGAATAAGCTCACTTTCTCAAATACTTGGACCTCCATCCTTGAATGGTATAAAAATCTTGATTCTAGCTTCTAGTTTCTAAAATCTTTCAATTCATCCACCGGCTCATAAATGCCAGAAAAGCCTCTTTGTAATTTTCTCCAATCGAGATTTCATGATTTCCGATATGGACGCTGTTTTTGGAAACAGACTCAATATGATCCAAGGAGATGATAAAAGAGCGATGAATTCGCATAAACTTGCCCTCGGGAAGGAGTTCCTCCATGTTTTTCAAGGTGGTAAGGGAGAGTAGGGGACTACTTTTGGATCGCAGGTGTACCTTCACATAGTCCTTGTAGGCTTCTACATGCGTGATGTCATCGAGCATTACCTTGACGAGTTGGTATTCTACTTTTAGAAAAATGTAGTCTAGTGGCTGCTCAGTCTTAGCAGAACCAATCACTTGTGATCGGCTTTTTCGCTCGAAATAATTATAGGCTTTGGTCGCTGCGTTCAAAAAATCCTCATAGCTGTAAGGCTTCAAAAGGTAATCCAAAGCATCAACCTTGTATCCCTCGATGGCAAACTGATGATAGGCGGTCGCAAAAATAATCCGGGTCTGATCTGAATCCTTTTTCCCATCCAAGACCCGGGCAAGTTCCATTCCGGAGAGGTCGGGCATTTGAATGTCCATAAATATCAATTGTACCTCATGCTGATTGATAAATCCCAAGGCTTCGATCGCGCTGGAAAACTGGCCAATCAGCTCTAAAAAGGAGGTTTGCTCGATGTACTTACAAACCAACTGAAGGGCCAGAGGCTCGTCATCTACAGCAATGCATTTGAGTTTCATTCCAGATTGAGGGTCAGGTTTACATAATATTCCTGATTATCGTCGGATTTGCCAAATTTCAGTCGATGTTTGCCCGGATATAAAAGACTCAGTCTTCGTTGGGTATTGACCAGCCCTATGCCATGCTCTTTGGCTTCGGGACTTTCGGTATTTACCGGAAAAATATGGTTTCGGGTCTCAAAAAAGACCGTTTTACCCATGATTTCCAGTTTGACATGAATGCTACTTTCGGCTTGAGAGCTGATGCCATGCTTGAAGCAATTTTCTAAAAATGGCAAAAGCAACATAGGTGAAATAATGTGATTTTCTGTAGGCTCGTCCAGCTGAATGTGTAGCTTGACCTTATCCGTCAGACGCATTTTCATCAGCTCAATATAATCCCGGATAAAATCAACTTCCTTGCTCAGCAGCGTAGTTTCCTTTTGGTTTTCATAAAGCACATAGCGCATCATTCGCGAAAGCTTCAGCAAGCCTTCCTGTGCTTTTTTGATATCCAAATTGGTGAGTGAATAGATATTATTGAGCGTATTGAAGAAGAAGTGAGGGTTGATTTGAGCCTTTAGGTAAGAAAGCTCGGTTTTGATCCGCTGCTTTTCCAGCTCTTGCCGATGTTCTTCATCGTTTTGCCATTTCTGCACCAGTGCCAAGGAGGTACTCAGCCCAATAGAGACCAAATAAAGCATGGCCTGAAACATGTCGCCATAAATCCATCTTCTTCCCGGAACGAAAGGTCTGTCCGGATTGAAAGTTTCATGCATTCGAAGGGGATATTGTATCAGCTGCTCAAAAGTGACTACGGTGTAAAAAAACAGAACTCCGCCTCCCAGGACTAAGAAAAGATAAATGTAGGTTTTGCCATTCAGGAGAATCCGAGGAACTATCAGAAATTGATTGGCGTAAAAGATTCCGATAAGAGAAATCACCAGAAAGACCTGCTTCCACCAATATTCTACTGGTAGATCCATTTCTCCCATTCTCCAAGATAAGGGAGAGAGAAGCATCAAGACGACGCATAGCATGACCCATCCAAGGGTATGTATAAGTATTGAGAGATTTTTACGGGAGGTGTTTATTGCCATATCACTGATATTCAACGCAAACTAATAGAAAGTTTGGCTTTCCCGGCTCAATAATCTACCAAACCAAACTTTCTACCGATAAAAACCTATTCAAAGCCGATGAATCCTCAATGAGAAATTCATCTGATGTATTTAAGTCTTTGTCGATTATTACTTGGGTTTGGTCTATTGTACACTTTTATCAACAACAAAGCTATTTGTTTTGGGGTATTGAATGAGTGACAGCTCTTTATTTGAAAACAAAACCATGAAAAAACTACTCAATTTATTATTAATTCTTCTTCTCCTTGCTGGCAATAGTATTTTGTTGGCTCAAGAAGACGACAAAGAACCCGCCCGCATCGTAGGGATCGCCAAGGATGCAAAAACTGGAGACCCTGTAGGCTATGCAACAGCTGCCCTTTACAAAAAGGGAATGGATGTCAGCATGGCAGGTGCCGTGGCTGATGGCGATGGAAAATTTTTTATCACAGGTTTTGAATTGGGAGAATATACGCTTCAACTCACCTTCATAGGATATGAAACCCTTGTAGTAGATAATATCAATGTCGAAAGTCTCACCGGGGATATCAATTTAGGTGAATTGACCATGTCTGATGAAGGCCTCGCGCTAGAGGAAGTCACCGTTCAGGGGCAGCGTGAATTGATCGAAGAGCGGGTAGATCGTACGATTTATAAAGCTGAAAATGACAAAACAGTAGCTGGTGGTGATGCGACCGATGTTCTCCGTCGGGTTCCGATGCTTTCTGTTGACTTGGATGGAAATGTTTCCATGCGGGGAAGTAGTAATATCACGGTATTGATCGACAATAGACCTTCTGCTATTGCTGCAAGCTCTATCACAGATGCACTTCGTCAGATTCCAGCAGATGAGATCAAAGAGGTGGAAGTGATTACTTCTCCATCAGCCAGATTTGACGCAGAGGGTACCTCAGGTGTCATTAATATTGTCACCAAAAAGAATAACTTGGAAGGAATGACTCTTAGCATTAATAGCGGAGTGGGTCTTCGAGGATCAAACCTAGGATTGAATGGTGGAGCAAGAGTAGGTAAATTCGGTTTCTCTTTGGGTGGATTTGGTCGTGCCGGCTACAATACCTTTGGTAGTTTTGATAATACTCAGTTGCTTTTAAACTCAGATGGTTCTCAAACTCGCCTGACCCAATCGGCGGATACGGAGCGTAATTTCATGTTTGGCCGATACAACTTCGGAGTTGACTACGAAATTGACAAATACAACTTCATCACAGGTTCTGCCAATTTTGGTCTGAGAAACTCAGATAATGTCCAAAATGATTTCCTGACTCAGCGATTTGACGGACAAACGCTCTTGAGTTCGGCTCTTCGGGAGACCAACTCAGAAGATCGATCCAATTCACTCGATGTGAGTTTGAACTACACCAGAACTTTTGATAAAAAAGGAAAGGAAATCAGTCTTTTGACCTTGTATAGCCGTGACAATCGGGAAAACTTCTTCATCAATACGCTTTTTGAAGAGGACTTTCAGACTATTGATTCCAGACTTAAAAATGATAACCCAAGCAGAAATGAGGAATTCACCGCTCAGTTGGATTTCGTAACTCCGATGGGTGAAAATGGAGAGCAAATTCTGGAGTATGGAGCCAAGACGATTACGCGTAGAGCTTTCTCTGACTTTGCTTATTTCAGAGGAGATGGTGCTGATGGCGATTTTGTTGAGGTGATCGACCCTACATTGAGTAATGAATTTAGCTACGATCAAAATGTGACGGCTGGATATATCTCCTACACCTTCAGTTTTCTAAAGAATTATACTTTGAAGCCAGGTGTCAGATACGAGTACACAACTATCAATGCAAACTTTGCAGATGAATTGGAAGTAGATATTCCTTCTTATGGATCAATCGTTCCAAGTTTGAATGCAAGTAGAAAACTCAAGAATGGTAATCTGATCAAAGCTGCTTACAACAGAAGATTACAGCGACCATCTTTGAGATTCTTAAATCCGAACATTGAAGCGGTCAATCCTCAGCAGGTGACGCAGGGTAATCCAGTATTGGATCCGGAGTTCACTGATAATTTTGAGTTGGGATACAGTACTTTTATCAAAGGTACGATGCTAAACTTCACTGGATTTTACCGAAATACAACTGGATCGATTCAGGCTGTACAAACCTTACAGGAGAATGATGTAATCTACACCACATTCGAAAACATCGGTCAGGAACAGGCTGTTGGCACAAACATTTTCGCCAATGTGAATATTAGCAATAAGTTTTCACTAAATGGAGGAATGGACCTCTTTTACAGTATGCTCGACAATGGATTATCCGACCCCATGACAGCTGCCAAAAATCAAGGATGGGTAATCAGTGGTCGAATGTTTGCAAACTACACCTTGCCGAAGGACTGGCAGGCTCAGCTTTTTACCTTTGCCAGAGGTAGAAGAGTACAATTGCAGGGAACGAGCGGAGGTTTTGCAGCCTACGGACTTAGCTTAAACAAGCAATTCCAAGAAAAGCGAGGAAGTATTGGTTTTGGAGTGGAAAACTTCTTGGCACGTGAATTCATCATTCGAAATGAAACTATCACACCCACCATCATTCAGAATAGTACCAATGCTATTCGAAACATGAATTTCAAAGTCAATTTCAGTTACCGAATAGGAAAGCTATCAATGAATGATCGAAAAAGAAAGAAGAAGTCAATCACCAATGATGATCTTAAAGGCGGGGATGACGGAGGTATGAACAATATGAACCAAAATCGTTAAGACTTACCCAGCATAAAAATAAACGGGGCTGGCTCATTTTGAACCAGCCCTTTTTTTTAAGATAGATAGATTGGGTAACAAAAAACCCTGACTTGTAGGTCAGGGCTTTTTTATGCTTACTATTTTTTGATAGGATTAGTCCTTGTAAGTAACTTTTTTGATAGCTGCTATTGTTCGCTCTACATTTGGAATGGTTGCATCGATGTAGGTAGGTGCATAGCTAAGAGGAATGTCCATCGAATTCACTCGAATCACTGGAGAATCCAAGTAGTCAAATGCATAACGCTGGAAATGATAAGTCAATTCAGAAGAAATAGCGGCCACTGGATTGGCTTCCTCTACTACGACTGCTCTGTTTGTTTTCTTAAGTGATTCTACACAGGTAGCATAATCGATCGGACGTACACTTCTCAGGTCAATCACTTCGCAATCGACTCCTTCCTTGGCCATCTGCTCAGCAGCTTCCAAAGCCACCTTCATCATTTTACCGAAAGAAATCAAAGTAACATCTTTTCCTTTTCGCTTGATATCTGCTACTCCGATAGGAAGAAGGTATTCTGATTCAGGTACCTCTCCCTTGTCTGAGTACATCAATTCAGATTCCATGAAAATCACTGGATCCGGATCCCGAATTGCGGATTTGAGCAATCCTTTTGCGTCATGAGGATTTGAAGGTACGACTACTTTCAAACCTGGAGTGTTAGCAAACCAGTTTTCGAAGTTGGAAGAGTGGGTAGCACCTAGCTGACCGGCATTTCCGGTAGGACCTCGGAAGACAATCGGAACGGAGTAAGCTCCGCCAGACATCGCATACATCTTAGCAGCCGAGTTGATGATCTGATCGATGGCTACCAAAGAAAAGTTGAAAGTCATGAATTCGATGATCGGACGAAGGCCATTCATGGCAGCTCCGACACCGAGACCTGCAAATCCCAATTCAGAAATAGGCGTGTCATAAATCCGCTCAGGGCCGAACTCGTCAAGCATCCCTTGAGACACTTTGTAGGCTCCGTTGTATTCGGCTACTTCTTCACCCATCAAAAAGACGTTTTTATCACGTCTCATTTCTTCAGACATGGCCTCTCTGAGGGCTTCTCGAAACTGTATTTCTCTCATTTTTTAGGTCAAAATTATGGCTCGTAAAAATAGGAAGGAATCCCTCAAAAGCAAAAATAGCTGAGGCTATTGTGGCATTAAATCAGCCGAGGAAGACTGTTTTTGTATTTACAAACTCCCGAATGCCTTCCTGACTTAATTCTCGCCCATATCCAGACTTTTTGACTCCTCCAAAGGGTAGGTGCGGGTTGGATGCGGTCATGGAATTAATAAAGACTGCTCCTGTCTCAATTTCTGCAGCCAAAAGCTCAGCCCGCTTGAGGTCTTGAGACCAGAGGGACCCGCCCAGTCCAAATTCGGAATCATTGGCAAGTGCAATGGCTTCCTTTTCATTTTTTACCCTGAAAATTGTCGCCACAGGCCCAAATAGCTCTTCTGAATAAGCAGGACTGTTTTTTGGGTTGTCGGTCAGAATGGTTGGTTCAAAAGCTGCTTTGCCCTCAGCCGGCTTGCCGCCACCCAAAATAATTTTTGCGCCGGCTTCTTCACTTTTCTTGACTTGCTCGTAAAGTTCCTTAGCCAAATCAGGCCTTGCCATGCAAGCAAAGTCAGCATCATCGTCTTCAGGGTTTCCGGATTTGAGTTTTTTCATTTCTTCAGTAAAAGCTTCCAAAAAAGATTCAAACACCTCCTCGACTACGATAAATCGCTTAGCGGCAATGCAGCTTTGCCCAAAATTGATCATTCTTGCTTTGACCGCTGTTTTAGCAGCTTTCTCCACATCGGCATCTTCGAGCACTATAAATGGATCACTTCCCCCCAATTCGAGCAGTGATTTTTTGATGTGATTGCCTGCACTTGAGGCTACGGCTGCGCCTGCTTTTTCACTACCAGTCAGCGTGACTGCTTTTACCCTAGGGTCTGCTATCAATTCATTAGTAGCTTTAGAATCGATCAGAAGGGACTGAAAAGTACCTTTTGGGAAGCCTGCATTTTCAAAAACCCGCTGGATTGCTAAAGCACATTGAGGCACGTTGGATGCATGTTTTAAAATCCCTACGTTTCCGGCCATGAGGGTCGGGGCTGCGAATCTGAAAACTTGCCAAAACGGAAAATTCCATGGCATAACGGCTAAGACTATTCCCAATGGCTGGTACAAAACCTTGGCTTTTTTGCCGTCAGGCAGGGAAATAGTTCTAGCTGATAAAAATTCTTCGGCTTTTTCAGCATAATACTCGCAAACCCAGGCGCACTTTTCGATTTCAGCTCGAGATTCCTGGATTACTTTGCCCATCTCCCTGGTGATCAAAAGTGCATATTCCTCCTGATTTTCCTGAAGCTCAGCGGCTGCAGCAAGCATTAATTCTTTTCGCTTCTTGAATTCCTCTTTTCGCCAACTTTGAAAAGTTTCCTGGCCAAGGGATAAGGCTTTTTCTATTTGTTTTTCATCATATAAATCGTATTCCTTTAAAAGTTTTCCTGTGAAGGGATTGATAGATTGAATGCTCATTCTTTAACGGGTTTGTTTTCTTCTTTCCATGCCGTAATTCCGCCATCTAGCATGATGACCTTTTTGAATCCGGCTGCTTTCATGGCAGCTCCGGCTTTGGCAGTGCGCTTACCTGTTCGACAGTAGAGTAAGTAGGTCTTGGATTTGTCTAGTTCTTGGATTTTTTCTTTAAAATCCTCAGCCAAAAAATCCACATTTCCGGCTCCGGGAATATAGCCTTCGACCATTTCTTCTGGCGTCCGAATATCGAGAAGCGCGGTTTTTTTCTTACTGATAAGTTTGTCAAACTTTTCTACCGAGACAACTTTCGCCGAATCTTTGGCAGTTTGTGCCTGTGTATAAAATAGGGTGCCCATGAATAAAAGGGCGATAAAAAGAGATTTTTGATACATTTTCATGGTGTTGAATTTTTGAGTGCGGTACTTTCCATACATATTCGAGGAGAATTTAATTCCTTTCTTTGCAAATGTCCACTAAAATCGCGCTGATTTCTGATTCTCACAGTTACATTGATCACAAAACACTCCAATACTTGGAAAGTGTCGATGAAATATGGCATGCGGGAGATATTGGAGCTCTACAGGTGATGGAGCAATTGCCTGTGGAGAAAAGGGTTCGTGCAGTTTTTGGAAATATAGATGATGAAGCCTGCCGGGCTCGCTATCCGGAGTGGGATGCTTTTGAAGTGGAGGGAATAAAAGTACTCATGACCCACATAGGAGGAAAACCTCCTCGCTATGCCAAAGGGGTATGGTCAAGAATCAAAGCAGAAATGCCTCAGGTATTTATTTGCGGGCACTCTCACATTTGCAAGGTGGAGTTTGATCAAAAGCTTAACTGCCTGTATATGAATCCGGGGGCAATTGGTCAGCAGGGATTTCATCAGATGCGCACGATGTTGCTTTTTGAGCTGTCTGATGGGAAAATCAAAAACCTGCAAGTAGTGGAGCTCGGGAGGAGAGGAAGGTAGGTTTGGTGAATGCCAAAAATATTATCAATAATCAGG
>LJXT01000133.1 GCA_001314815.1 Algoriphagus marincola HL-49 | reverse complement strand
GAGCAACCTGCCAGTCAGCCAAAGTCGAACCCCGTCACAACAGTATCCTCAAGCCAACAGTCTGCGACCTCGACTAGCCTGACACATACCGTTTCGCCAGGAGAGACCCTCTACGCGATTTCCAAAAAATACGGGGTGACGGTGGACCAACTCAAATCCTGGAACCAAATCGGAAGCCAAAATATAATTAGCGTGGGGCAGAAATTAACTATCTTCAAGCCCTGAAACGCTGCTGTTTTAATCCCATGAACCGATTACTTTTACTTTTAAGCCTTACTTTCATTGGGCTTGGGGGAAAGCTTCTTGCCCAAGACCAGCAGATTATCCCGGATACGGTTTTGATAGCCGGGGATACTTTGTTGATGATCGGGGATTCTTTGATTATAGAAGAACCCAAAAAGGAAATTTTCTGGAAGACAGGTGGAAATTATAACCTCAATATTGTACAGGTAACCCTGAGCAATTGGGCTGCGGGTGGGGCTTCCTCTTTTGCGCTGAATACCGGAGTGTCCCTTTTTGCCAATTACAAAAAAGACAAAAAGGTCTGGGATACTCAGCTTACCGTCAATCTGGGATTCAGTAGGCAGAATGACCGGGTTTTCCCTACAAGAAAAACCAACGACAACTTTCTTTTTGTAAGTAATTACGGTAGAGAACTCTCAGAGAGATTCTACCTATCCACGCAATTGGAAGCGCGAACCCAACTTTTGGAAGGATTTAAATATGCTCGCCCTTCGGGAAGTGAATCAGATACCCGGACGAAAATTTCCGACCTTTTGTCTCCAGGATATGTCCAATCCTCCACGGGTCTCAACTATCGGAAAACCTACGAGAAAAAAGGGAAACTCTCAATCATCCTCTCCCCTTTCACAGGCCGTTTTACTATGGTCCTGAATGACTCTTTAAGCAACTCCGGAGCCTTTGGTGTGACTCCGGGTGAAAATGTCCGGGCTGAGGCCGGGATGTCTCTGGCTACTTCGATCGCCGACTTCCAACTGATGGAAAATGTCACCTGGCGAGCAGATCTAAATCTCTTCTCAAATTATGAGCGCTTTGGAAATATGGTTGTGAACTTCAACTCCATCATTCGAATGAAGGTAAACAAATACATCTCCACACGGATAGAGACGACTTTGATCTATGATGAGGAGGTTTTTATAAAACAGGATGATGGCCCGGACAAACAGGCTGTTCAGCTACAGAATCTCGTCAACTTCGGGATCTCGTTGGACTTTTAGAAGTCCGGATCTAGGTCAAACTTCTTCGAAAACTCCAATAAGGCCGGATGCTTTTTGAGCAGATGCTTAAATTTATCCTGATCGGTGTAAAGCTTGGGCGCTCCAGCATCATCTTCTTCCTTGACATCCAATTGGATGGAGATTTTTCCAGCCCCACTTTTTTTACGGAAGATCCCAATCAAATCAGGCTTCATTTTTTCAGCAATCTCTTCCTGAACATGGCCCATGACTTCCATGAAAATGGTCCCCTCCTCCACTTTCTTGACTTGCTGTAGGATGGCCAACTCCAGGTTCCGCTTTTCTGACTTCCAAAGTTCGATCACTTCAGGCAAGTATTGGTCAAGCATTTCCTGCGTAAATACTCCTACAGAGGTAGTCGGAATCAATTCTATTGCCGAATTCTCCTCTTGGGATGGTTTCTTTACTTCCGGTTTTTCCTCTTTCTTTAAAAAAGTCTTTGCCTGAGAAAAATTCGTGGGAACCGAGATCGTCCTCTGGACTGGTGATTTTTTGGAATGGACTTCGGCTACTTCAGGTTTTGGAGTTCCGTTCGAAGCCTCAGCTTTGGGGGCTAAGCTTTTTTTTTTGAGTCCTCTACGGCAAGTGCTGCAAGGCTCAAAGCAGCAGGAATTTTAGCCATTTTCATCAAAGCTAATTCCACATGAAGCCGCTGATTTTTACTGCTCTTGTAATGGATATCGCATTGATTGGCGATAGATAGCGCACTCAAAAGGAATGACTGACTACTCGATTTGGACTGCTCAATATAGTTGGCTTTCACCTCATCAGACACTTCCAATAGATTCACTGTCGCAGAATCCTGTACCACCAATAAATCTCTGAAATGCTCAGACAGTCCCACGACAAAATTATGCCCATCGAATCCCTTTTTGAGGATTTCGTCAAAGATCAGTAAAGTGTCTGCAATATTTCCAGCGAGAAGCGCCTCTACCACTTTGAAATAATAGTCATAGTCCAAAATGTGGAGATTTGCGATGGTCTCTTGATAGGTTACTTTCTTCCCCGCGGAATAGGTCACAATCAAGTCAAAAATCGAAAGTGCATCCCGAAGTGCTCCGTCTGCTTTGGCAGCAATGAGCCGCAAAGCCTCATCCTCATAATCTACGCTCTCCTCTTTGGCGATGTACTGCAAATGCTCCGCAATGTGCTTGATCTGTATTCGGTTGAAATCAAAAATCTGACATCGGGAAAGTATGGTAGGTATTATCTTATGCTTTTCTGTAGTCGCCAGAATGAAAATCGCATATTTTGGAGGTTCTTCCAAGGTCTTCAAAAAGGCATTGAAGGCTTGATTGGAAAGCATGTGAACCTCATCAATGATGTAGACCTTGTACTGACCTTTTTGAGGGGCATACCGAACCTGATCAACCAGGTTTCGGATATCATCTACCGAGTTGTTGGACGCCGCATCCAGCTCATAGATATTGAATGAAGCATTGTTTTGGAAAGAAAGACAGGACTCGCATGTACCACAGGCTTCCTGATCTTCACCTCGATTTTCGCAGTTGATGGTTTTCGCAAGGATCCGAGCACAGGTTGTTTTCCCTACTCCACGAGGACCACAAAAAAGAAAAGCTTGAGCTAAGTGATTGTTTTTAATCGCATTCTGAAGCGTAGTAGTAATGTGCTGCTGCCCTACAACACTTTTGAAGTTTGCCGGTCTATATTTTCTTGCCGAAACAACGAAATTTTCCATCGCTGCAAGATATAAAAATCTCTTTGATTGGAAGGTGGATTGGAGAATTTGAAAATTGAAAAATTGAAAGATTGGTTGAAAAGTGTTAAAGTTTGAAAGTGGAAAAGTTGGAAGGCTGGAAGGTTGGAAAGTGATCGTCTCGGTGGAAGCGATACTGGGACTTCAAGCAGGATTTCAAATCTAAACTAACACAGAACCCAAAACACTGAACCCAAATTATAGAAATAAAGTCTTCCCCACTACTTACAACTAACCATTTACCATTTACCCCTCTACCCTTGAAGGGAACCAAATTTGCCTTACCTTTGTCTCCTTACATAATGGGGCTGACCGGTATTGACAGTAAGTGTAAAGATCGGGCTCGCATGCAGGCTGGAGTATGTACGGCCTTGAAAGATTCATATGAACCATAAATGGCGAAACTTCTTACGCCATGGCTGCCTAATCTAACCTACTAGGATAGATTGCTTAAAGGGTTGAGTCCGCCGTGGCGGATTCCCCGGCCACATCTCACCACCTGTGGTCTGATCCGGGTGGAGTTGAGGTGTCGATCAGGTCAGACTGCTGCTTGCGATGCGATTAAGCAAGCTTAAGACTCAGTCGCTAAGCTAGACTCAGGTGTGTCACCCAGCATAGTCTAGTCGAAAAACCAACAGGTGACTAAGCATGTAGACGGTACGGTGTTTCCTTATCTGGACGCGAGTTCGAATCTCGCCAGCTCCACCAGTTAAAAAATAAAGCCCTGTAGGACGAAATCTTACAGGGCTTTTTGATTTTTTGAATGGGAGGATTTATCGCTAGACTTACCGTTTTGTGATATGGACTGAATGCATTATTAGCAAGTTTGCTTTCAAAGCACCTATTCTTTTCTCGGCTATTCCTTTATTAGATCTCTGATATTCATTTTTTCATGTAGAATTCTGATAACTTGAATTTCGTCCTTATCAATTTTGTAAAAAATGAGATGTCTATTTACTCTTGATTTCTTATATCCCATTCTGTGTGGGTAACTTTGACCCGAATTTGGGTTTGCAGCCAAACTTTGCATTTTTAGATATAATTCGTCTTGATACTTATCCGCTTGTTTTGTCCCCCATTTTTCCATTGTGTATTTATAGATTTGCTCTAAATCTTCAATCGATTTTGGACTTAACCTGAGCTTAAGCATTATAAGTTTAAGTTGGCCTTCATTCTTGACTTAAATTCTTCATTATCAAATTCCACAGGTTTCCCGCTCATTTCACCAACCACTAGAGCTTCATTAATTAACTCGATTTTGCGAGTCTCTTGTTCAAGGAGCCTTAGACCCATCCTAACAATTTCACTTGCAGAAGCGTATCTTCCAGTTTTTATTTCTTTCTGGATGAATTGATCAAAATGATCCCCTAATATTATTGACGTGTTTTTAGACATAATTCAAGTTTTTTTGAATATACCATGTTCTGGTATTTTGTACAAGCTTTTTACTCAGAAATAGGGGTTTGGTAGGCGTAGTTACCCAAATGAGGGGTTGCATATAGTTCTTATGATATCATCCACCTTGTTTAAGTAGTAGAACCAAAAAGAAGGTTTCATGGGACCTCTTGAGTGCCCTATTTATTCATCGGGATAGATTTACATGAACGCCAGCGGAGCGTTTCAATCTTTACAACGAGTTGTCATCTCAAAAACTTCAACGACTCAGTATGTAAACGGTACGGTGTTTCCTTATCTGGACGCGAATTCGAATCTCGCCAGCTCCACCAGTTCGAACAATAAAGCCCTGTAGGATGATATCTTGCAGGGCTTTTGAATTTTTCTAGAATCTAAAGACTTGAGACGCAATTACACCGCCTCCAATTCCTTTTGCTTCTCCTTAATTCGAAGCACAAAGTCACTGAGCACATTCATATAATTGATAAACGCATCATAAGGCGTGTCGTAAGGACTGAAGTAGGAGTGAATATCCCCGTCGGAGAAAAACTTTGTACACATGTAGTAGAAATGATCGGAAGTCTGTAGGTAATTCCAGTCTCGAATCAAATCCGGATCATCTAGCTTTCTCACAATTTTCTCCAATTCATAGAGTCGATCGAAAGCTTCATCCTGCAGGTCATTTCCCAACCATGCGGTCAAGTCACGCTCTTCATCCGCCCAACTGATCGGATAAGGCACCTGAATGGGGCTGACAGGTTCCACCTGATTCAAGACCTCTGATGGCGTAGAGAAGCCATAATTCGTCTGACTCAAAACTGCCTCAGGCAAGGCTCTCATAAATTCAAAGATCCCAGTCTCTTTCCATTGATGCTCCCCGAAAGTCTCATAGTCCATAAAGAGATTGAGAACCGGTTCGGACGCTGGAATAGGCTTGATCCAAGAAATGAATTTCTCTACAGTCAGCGGATAATCTTTCCAGGTTTTGTTGGAGAAGCGGAAGGCAATATCATCAGAAAGCAGGAAGTTTTTCAAAAGTACTTTAAGCTCCGGCTTGATGCTGTTTTGGTACACATAATTAGGGCTTTTCCAACCCAAAACATGCTTGGCACCTTCAGTTAAAATACCTTTGTAGCCCATATCTGCTACCATTTCTCCGATTTGATCCGAGTAGATCAGCTCGGTATTTCGGAAGACTTTGGGCGTGTAGCCATTGAATAATTTTTGGATTTTCTCCTTATGTTGGTTGACCATACGAGCAAACTCTTCCTTGCTCTTCAGGGCAGCCAGTGAGTGACCATAGGTTTCGCTCAGCACCTCCACATGACCTGTCGCCACCAGCCTTTGGAAGCTTTCGAGCACATCCGGTGCATAGGCTTCCAATTGATCCAAATAGGTCCCTGAGAAAGAAAAAGTCACTTTAAAGGCACCCTTGTGTCTTTCGATCAGCTCTAGCAATAGGGCATTCATAGGCAAGTAGCACTTTTGGGCCACTCTTCGCATGACATTCCGGTTTAGAAAATCATCCCAGTAATAATGGTCATCTCCAATATCAAAAAAGCGATAGGGCTTTAGCCGGTACGGCTGATGCACCTGAAAGTAAAAGCAAATCGTTCTCATGGTTATTGCGCTAAAGTTTTTTCGTAAATCTTAACTAGTCGGGCAGCCACATGCTCCCATTTCAAATTTTTCAACTCCTCACTCCCCAGTTCTTTAAACATCTTAGAAATCCCTTGGTAATGCAACAAGGCAAAAGTGGCATCCGCCATGGCATCCACATCCCAATAGTCTATTTTGATGGCATTCTGAAGGACTTCTGCTACCCCGGATTGCTTGGAAATAACGGTAGGCGTATTATGCCGCACCGCCTCCAAAGGAGCAATTCCAAAAGGCTCCGATACGGAAGGCATGATATAGACATCTGAAATGGCATACATATGGTCCACGTCATCGCCTTTCAGGAATCCTGTAAAGTGAAATTTGTGTCCCATGCGCAGTTCTGCCACCCGATCAATCATTCGGTTGAGAAGGTCTCCCGACCCAGCCATGACAAAGCGTACATTTTCATCCCGATCCAAGACCTTTTTTGCTGCCTCCACAAAGTATTCAGGGCCTTTCTGAAAAGTAATTCTCCCTAAGAAAGTGACAATTTTCTCGGGTACTTTCTTCTCATATTTTGACTTGATAATGCTGGCATCCAATACGGCATTGTGCAGCACGCTGACTTTTTCCGCAGGAATTCCATAGCGGCGAATGATCGTGTTCTTAGTGAGTTGACTTACAGCCACTACATGGTCGGCAGCTTCCATACCAGCCTTTTCAATATCAAAAACAGGCTTATTAACTGATTCACCGGATCGATCATATTCCGTCGCATGCACATGGGCTACTAGTGGTTTACCACTGATTTCTTTTGCAGCTATGCCTGCCGGGAAAGAAAGCCAGTCATGGGCATGGATGATTTCATAATCATCGCGATCCCGGGCTATTTGTGCAGCAGTCAAGGCATAGCGACTCACCTCTTCCATGAGGTTTTTACCATATTTCCCGCTGAACTCATATTTGGTGGTGAAAATACTTTCATCCACATCCGTCCGATCATGAATCGCATAATCGGTAAACTTCTGATACTCTTCAGGTCCCAGATACGGAACCAAAAAACTGGATACTTCCAGATAGGTCAGGTTTTTCCAGATACTTTTAAACTTCTTTTCCCGATAGTCTATGGTGATATCACTGGCATTGACAAAGTCTGCCAATTCCTCCTCATCACCCCAAAGTTTGGGTACTACAAATATCACCTCCTGATTGTGGTGAACCATCCCCTTGACCAAACCATAACAGGCAGTACCAAGGCCCCCGGAAATATGCGGCGGGAATTCCCACCCAAACATTAAGACTCTCATGAAAAATATATTATAGACGTTTTATTAAATCCATCATACGCAGCAATTCTCCCACACTCCAGGCTTGTGAAATCGCTCCCTTTGGCCGATGCGGTGCATCCCCATCAAATATCTCTGCCACTGTACCGACACCATATTGGGTCATCACTCCATCAAATCCCTGAATAATTTTCTTGATGAAATTTTCACCGGATTTTCCATGAAGCTTCAAATAAGCATCTACAAAATGACCCAAAGGCCATACCCAGACGGTTCCATTGTGATAAGCATTGTCACGACTGATCGGATCACCGAAGTAATATCCTTTATAGGCAGGATCATCCGGAGCGAGCGTCCGAAGTCCTCGATTTGTCAGAAGTTTGGACTTGACTAAGTCAAGCACACTGGCTTTTTGATTTTCATCCAGCATGGAGTATGGCAAGGAAGTCGCAAAAACCATATTGGGTCGAATCGACCAATCCTTTTCTCCATCATGAACATAATCCGCCAAATAGCCATTTTCTTCATCCCAAAATTCGGCTAAGAAGGATTCCTTGGCTTTCTCTGCCAGCTTGCCATATTCCTGATCTCCGGAAAGCTCCTCATAGAACTTGAGTGCATTGTACCAAAGGGCCTGAATTTCCACAGGCGAACCGGTTCGAGGGGTTACAGGCCCATCCACTGTGACTGCATCCATCCAAGTCAACGCGACCCCGTCATAACCTCCGTAAACCAAGCCATTATCCATAACATGAATATTGAAGTCGGTTCCTTCCCGATATCCATCGATTATGCCTTTTAGCTTATCCAAATACCTTTTTTGGATGGTCTTTTTATCTCCTGTAAAGAAAATGTATTGCTGAAGCGACCAAGAGAACCATAGTGGAGCGTCAATGGAATTCATGTTTGTGAAATCACCACTACCTACATTGGGGAAAAGCGGTCCCTTCAGATCACGGGACATCGTATCCATGATTTCCAGGAAAGTCTCCTTGTCCCCACGGGCCAAAGTCAATCCGGGTGCTGCCACAAAAGTATCCCGACCCCACCAACCAAACCATGGATATCCTGCGATAATCCGGGTATCCCCTTCTCGCTTTCGGATAAACTGAGTGGCTGAGTTAATCAGGCAGTTTTCAAAATTATTTCGAGGAATTCTACGAGCTACCTCCTTTTCGAAGGCTCGCTGTCTCGTAGCTGGATCCGCCTCTGTCAAACCTGCTGCAAAAATCACAGATTCTCCCTTTTTGATATCGAATTCAAAATAACCAGGTACATACAGGTCTTCTTGATAATCGTAGCCTCGCTCCCTTTCGATGATGTACTCTACATTATTGTACCATTTCGGGTCAGACTCGAAAGTGTTCTTCTTGGATAGCTGCAGATACAAAGGATCATATACCGGGTAAAGCTGGAACTTTACGCCATTGGGCACTTTTTCAAAATCCTTATTGATGTCATTGTTTTCCTTGCAAAGGGTATGATAGCCTCGAAAAGCCAAAAAGGGCTGAATTCGAATTTTGGTAGGCGAATGGGCTTCAAGCAAGGTGTATCGAATCATCACACGATCCCGATTGGTATCGAGAATCAATTCCTTCTGGAGCAAAACCCCACCGACACGATAAGTCAGTTTCGGTATGGGCTCAGAGTCAAAATCCTTCAAGTACTTATGCCCCCGTGGATGGTAGTTTCCAGGAAACTTGCTAATACCCAAGTTGAAACTTGCCCCATGCTGAATAACGGTCTCATGGACCGTGGACAGAAAGACATGGTTTTGAGAATCGATTTTAGGCTGGGGGGCCACCAAGAGTCCATGATATTTTCTAGTATTACAGCCAATAATAGTGGTACTGGTGTAAGTTCCGGAACGATTGGTGCGGATTATTTCCCGGTCGAGGGAATAATTGAGGTTGACTAGTTGGGTCTTGTCAAAATGGATATAACTCATGGGTTGAAAAGTTGCTTCCGTTAAAATAGAATATAGAAACGGAAAGAAAAATCAAATACAAAAAAATAAAGGTTATGTCGCCATAACCTTTTGATAATCGAATCTTTTTTAGGAGCGTACAGCTTCTTTTTGAATTTCCTCAAAATTTTTGAGGGACTCCTCAAACTTGACCATGTAATTTCGGACAAGCGAGATATTCACCGGTTTCACCACCGGGAATTTCGGTGAGTTTTTAAACAATGTAAACATCTGAAGTTGGTTTAGTTTATTGATTTGCACCAAATCCTGTGCCAAAGTACTGAGGATTAAAAGGAAAACCCCTCATTTTGAGGGGTTTTAGGGGTGAAAGACCGGGTTCGAACCGGCGACCTCTGGTGCCACAAACCAGCGCTCTAACCAGCTGAGCTACAATCACCATTTGATAATCTTCGAGAACTTTTTCTCAATCGGATGGCAAAGGTAGACAGAAGTACCTTTTTGCGCAAGAATCATCTCGAAATTATTTTTAGAAATTGAGGAAAAAATCATGGGCATCCCGTATCCACATTTCAAGACCAATGATACTCTGAAGGAATAGACCCGAAAAGTTCCAACTGGTAATCGCTATATTTGCACAATAGTTAATCTTTTCTCCTTCCAAACCCATCCATCATGGCCGAGCAGGCAATCAATTTTGAGGCATTTAAACTGAATAAGCAGCTACTTAATGCGATCGCAGAGGCAGGCTACAGCACGCCTACCGCTATTCAGGAGAAGGCTATTCCGCTTGGCTTGGCAGGTCATGATGTATTGGGAATTGCGCAGACAGGTACCGGAAAAACCGCTGCCTACGTGCTTCCCATCCTGATGAAAATCAAGTATGCCCAAGGTATGCATCCAAGGGCAATGGTCTTAGCTCCTACTCGGGAGCTAGTCATGCAGATCGAGTCAGTCTGCAAAGATTTGGGAAAATATACTGACCTACGCGTAG
>LJXT01000132.1 GCA_001314815.1 Algoriphagus marincola HL-49 | reverse complement strand
GGAATCCAGTCTGATAAGAAGCTCTGAAGTTGTGATTGCCTACCGAATAAACTCCCGATACTCTTGGGGACCACTGCCCATCAAAATTTTCGTTTTTATCATATCGAAGGGATGCAGTCAATTTGAATCGATCATCAAATAGGTTCTTAGATCCTTGGATGTATCCACCAAATTCCCGGATATTGAATTCATTGCCATTCTCGTCAGTGGCGAAAAGGGTTCCCTCGGAGTTAAGTTGATAAATACGGTAGTTGGCACCTACGACAAACTCTGCGAATTTGATATCCTCGGATAGATTGTAAGAACCCTCTACATGATACAGGTTTGTTTTATCTACGAATTGTGCCCCAACTCCGGAAGCATTACCAGGAATTGGTCTTGATGTGACGTCAGCCAAAGCCTGTCTAAACTCAGGAGAGCCAGGCATGAATCTACCTTGATCTGCAAAAGCTCTAGCGGCTCCATGCGCTTGGTCCGGAGAAAGTCCACCTTGAATCGCTTGGGCATAAGCTCCTACATACTGAGGGAACCAAAGTTCAGATGGCTTCCAAGCTTCATTGATACCCTGAGCAGCAATACCTACTGCATAAGAGTCTCCTGACCGCTCTTGAGTCGTATAAGCACGCAAGTACCAATTGGATCCTCGGAGCTCTGCTTTATACTGACCCAAGTTGAAATTAGCAATTGAATAACGGTCTGCACCGGTGTATACCGTAGTACCGAAACCATAATTACCTTGCAAGATTGCTTCCACACGGTCATTGATTCTCCAATGTAAAGCAGCGTTTAATTTAAGAGAAGTAGTTCCATAATCAGCAACTTCACGTTCCAAGTATCCAGTTCGAGAAACAGAAACATCAGTTGGGATGATTCCCAAAGCTGCTTCTGGCAATGCACCGGCAGCTACCATTCCTTGGGCCACTGAGAACATACTTACACTGGTTTCGTCACCGTAAGAGTTTACGCCATTATATCCAGGATTATTCTCCCGGGTTCCATTAGCAATATCAAAGCCATTCAATAAAGATTGATCTCGGAAGTCATTGGCCTGCCAGTCATCCGCTTTAAGGTATTGTACGTTTACTTTGAATGCTATTTTATCGTTGAATGCTTTTGCGTATCGCGCTGAGAAATCATAAAAACCTGTAGCAGGGTTAGAACGACTACCTTCATCCATGATACCGGTACGTACACTTGCTGAGAGCCCCTGATACTGGAATGGGTTTTTTGAATTCATCAACAGAATACCATTGATAGCATTCGGTCCGTAGAGAGCAGATGATGCACCTGGAAGTAGTTCGACACTCTCCAAATCCAATTCTGAAATACCTACAATATTACCTACCGCGAAATTTAAGCCCGGAGCCTGATTGTCCATCCCGTCAATCATTTGGACGGTTCGGACGTTACCATTGGCGTTGAAGCCACGCGTGTTGAATGATTTAAAGGTTAGAGACTGAGTACTCATCTCCACGCCTTTCAGGTTGTTCAATGCATCGTAGAAACTAGCCTGAGGAGCCTCCCGTATGGCGATGATATCCATCTTTTCTACAGAAACAGGAGACTTCATTTCACTTTCCTCGACTCTGGAGGCGGAGATTACTACTTCCTGACCGAGAACTGTCGATTCAGCAAGTTCAACTTCTAATTTACTGACCCCACCGGTAATTTCTATTTCTTGACTACTGTAGCCTACCATAGAAAATATGAGGGTAAAAGGAGGATCTTGGTTTACATTTAGCGTAAAATTACCATCCAAGTCAGAGATCGTACCGATCACTTTTCCTTTGACGATAATGTTTACCCCTACAAGGGTTTCTTTTGTATCTGCGTCGATGACCGTTCCTGAAATGGTCGTCTGGGCAAAAACTGAGCCTACCCCTAGGGAAACCAATAAGAAACATGTCAGCATGCTTCTCCCGAGATTTTTGGTAAAATTGCTCATAGGCGATTTTGGATTTAGTGAATAAAGCTTACAGCCTTTGGGTGAGAACTGTTTTTCTACTCGAAATTTATAGTAAAAAGTGAATATTCAATCAAATTGAAAAGAAAAACATTTGCCTCTTAAGTGGAAAATATATTGGATAATCAGGAAACTTGTAAGCTAATTCAATAATCAGTTAACTAATCGAATTGAAAATTAGTGATTTGAAAAAAAGAGTCGTTTTTTATTAGAAAATCTTAAATTCCAATAGGCACAAAAAAAAGTCTGATTTATTTCAGACTTTCTAAATTTCATCACTTGTTTTTGGCATTTTCTTCATTGACATGCCTGACAAGTCTATCGCAGAGATCTTTCATCTCCTCTGACATATACTCATCACCTGTACTGTTAAGTATAGTCTGGGCCATTCCTCCAATGACATCTATATAAAATCTTTTCATTTCAACTATTGACATTTCATCAGTCCATAAGTCAATTCTAAGGGTACTTTGATTTAGATTATCCCAAACATTAACACTAATGCTTTTGGTGGATTCCATTCCTTCATCCTCTTTATCTGTAGCACTCCAGAGAATTTCTTGAGGAAGGTTTTGATCGTCTAGATTGACTTGAAAATTGATTTCTGACTTTTTCATAATTTTTATTTTGGGCAACAACCGACTTTGACCTTTGCAGGTTCCATTTTAAAACTCCATTTCAGGGATTTCACCATTTACAATTATTTTTCCCTCGGTTTTGGACTTAATATCTTCCACGCTTACTCCTGGAGCACGCTCTTTTAAGATAAATCCGCCCTCAGGATCAATTTCTAAAACAGCCATATCCGTCACGATCTTTTTTACACAGCGAATTCCAGTAATCGGTAGGGAGCAGGATTTCAAAAGTTTGGATTCTCCACTTCTTGAGCAGTGTTGCATGGCGACAATGATATTTTCGGCAGAAGCCACCAAATCCATCGCTCCACCCATTCCTTTCACCATTTTCCCGGGGATCTTCCAGTTGGCGATATCCCCATTCTCAGAGACTTCCATTGCTCCTAGAATGGTCAAATGCACATGTCCTCCTCGGATCATCGCAAAGGACTCAGCCGAATTGAAAAGCACCGAACCTTTCACCATGGTGATGGTTTGCTTCCCTGCATTGATTAAGTCCGGGTCAATTTGCTCCTCGGTAGGGAAGGGGCCTATCCCCAAAAGTCCATTTTCAGATTGAAGTACAATTTCCAAATCCTCCGAAATATAATTTGCAACCAAGGTAGGAATTCCTATTCCGAGGTTGATGTATTGGCCATTTTTGACTTCTTTGGCTATTCGTTGGGCTATTTGTTGTTTGGTAAGCATTTTTCAGGTCTTTGGGTTTGTACAAATCAGGATCTTACAGTTCGCTGCTCGATACGCTTTTCGTAGTTTTTTCCTTCGAAAATCCGTTGAACATATATTCCGGGCGTATGAATCTGATTCGGATCCAATTCACCGGCAGGCACTAATTCTTCTACCTCGGCTATCGTGATTTTGCCGGCTGCAGCCATCATGGGATTGAAGTTTCTGGCAGTACCTTTGAAAATCAAATTCCCGGCTGTATCACCTTTCCAAGCCTTTACCAAAGAAAAATCCGATCGCAACCAACGTTCCATCAGGTATAGCTTTCCATCAAATTCGCGTATTTCCTTTCCTTCTGCTACTTCAGTACCCACTCCGGCAGGAGTAAAGAATGCCGGGATTCCTGCACCTCCAGCTCGGACGCGTTCTGCTAGCGTTCCTTGTGGGATCAGATCAACCTCTAGTTCTCCACTAAGCAACTGACGCTCAAACTCGGCATTTTCGCCCACATAGCTGGAGATCATTTTTTTTACCATGCGTTTTTGCAAAAGCAAGCCGATTCCGAAGTCATCCACTCCGGCATTATTGGATACGATGGTGAGGTCCTTGATATCACGATGGAGTAGAGCGGAAATACAGTTTTCAGGGATTCCGCTCAATCCAAATCCTCCCATCATCAAAAAAGCACCGCTGGCAATATCCCTGACGGCTTCATTCGCATCTTTTACAGTTTTATTTATCATGATTTTGGGTTTATAGTATCATTTTGGCTCTTTGCTGATCGATCAGCAGCTGTGACTTTAAGGCTTCCAAACTTTCGAATTTTTGCTCCTCCCGTAGATAATCTCTCAAGTAAATAGTGATCTGTTTATCGTAAAGATCGCCTTCAAAATCAAATAAATGCGTCTCTACACTTTTACTGCTCCCATCCACTGTGGGACGGTTGCCAATATTCAGCATGGCTTTATACAAACTTCCATTGACAGAGGCTTCTACAGCATAAACGCCATCTTTTGGAATCAGTTTGTAACTGTTTGGAATATGGACATTGGCTGTGGGAAATCCAATAGACCTACCGATCTGCTGTCCTTTGATTACCAAACCGTTGAGTTCATAAGGTCTGCCCAGGAAATTATTGGCAGTGATAATATCGCCTGACTCGAGCGCATTCCGAATTTTGGTGCTGGATACGCCTATTTCGTCCACGTCTTGTCGGCTGATTTCTTCCAAATCAAAACCAAATTCACCCGAATGCTGCTGAAGATATTCAAAAGAGCCCTCACGGTTTTTGCCAAATCGGTGATCATAGCCGATCACCAGTTTTTTGGTTTTGATCTTGTCCACCAAGATGGATTGGATAAATTCTTGCGATGTCAATTGGGAAAATTCCCTCGTAAAAGGGATACTGATCAAATGATCAATTCCAAACTGACGGAGAAGTTTGGCCTTTTCCTCAAAGGTGGATAGTAGCCGGAGATTATGTTCTTTGGGATAAAGTACTAGCCTAGGGTGTGGCCAAAAAGTGAGAAGAATGGTTTCCCCATTGATGGATTTGGCGATTTCTCGGATACGTTGTAAAATTTTCTGATGACCGAGATGCACCCCATCAAAGGTCCCGCTTGTGACCACGGGATTAGGCACATTTTCAAATTGGCTCAGTCCCTCATAGATTTTCATTTTCTCTTCGGGCTTTGATTTTTGCTACAAGTTCCAAAAGATTTTCGGCATTTTCTATCCGGTGGTCACCGATTCGGGTTCTCCTGAGATTTTTGAGATAAGCGCCGACACCAAGCAGTTCACCAAGGTCTCTAGCAAGACTTCGGATGTAGGTGCCTTTGGAGCAGGAGATTCGAAAATCTACTTCAGGATTGTCAAACCGGGTTATCTCAAATTCCCGAACTTCCACCGTTCTAGCTTTGATTTCAACTGTTTTTCCGGCGCGTGCAGCTTCATAAACTCGCTTTCCATCTACTTTTATTGCCGAATGAATCGGAGGGATTTGCTCTATACTCCCTGTGAGTTTTTTTACTGCTTCAAGAAGTTCTTCTTTGCTAATGTTTGAGGGATCTTTTACCTTTTCGATGGGCTTTTCGAGATCAAAGGACTCGGTGGTTTTACCCAAAACAAAAGTTCCGGTGTATTCCTTTTCCTGCCCCATGAAGTTTTCGATTTGCTTGGTCATTTTACCAGCGCAGATAATCAAAAGCCCCGTTGCCAATGGATCCAATGTCCCTGCATGGCCTACTTTTTTGATTTTAAGGGCATTTCTGATTTTTTTGACCGCGTCAAAAGAGGTCCATTCTAGCGGCTTATCCACCAAAAAAACTTCACCATAAGGTGTTTCTTGCATGATTATTTGATTAACTGGCTTTGTTGGATTCTGATTTTGCCAGAATGGCGTAGATTTCAAAAATAAATCCAGCTAAGGTTACAATAGGTCCGATGATAAGTCCCAATACCCCATTTCCATGTGGCTCTGGGTCAAGACCAATCAATACAAAACCCAAAATGATTAAACCGATGCCGATGAACATCAACTTGTAATTTTTTCTGGAAAAGGGGAAGGCTGCTTTGCTCATAGTTTAGTACAATTCGTCCAAAGACATGTTTAAGTATTTATTAACAGCACGAAGTGTGCTGAAAAAGGAAAGAATACCTCCTGATACGATCAAGACTCCAAAAAGAATCAGGAGAAGCTCTTCATTCTGCAGAAGGGCAAAACCCTCTATTGCAGTCCGAGTGTAGGAGATCAATCCGAATAATATCAAGGAAGCTACCAATCCGGCAATCATCCCGAATACCCATGCACGGATAAGGAAAGGCTTCCGGATAAAGCCTCGAGTGGCACCAACCAATTGCATGGATCGAATCAAGAATCGCTGGGAGAAAAGCGCCAGTCGGATGGTATTATTAATCAGCATGACTACCGTGATCACCAAGATGAGAATGAAACCTCCCATGACCAAGCTGATTTTCAATAGATTCTTGTTGATCGAATCCACCAAGTCAGTCATATAGGAAACCTCGAATACTCCGGGAGCAGATTGGATTTCTTGGCTGATCTCCTCAATTTGCTCCGAAGTCTGGAATTCCTCTGCCAGAGTGAACACAAAGCTGTCTCTCAGGGGATTGTCTTCTAAAAACTGCGTAAAATCTTCTCCGGTACTTTCTATGAAAGTTTGGGCGGCCTCTTCATCTGAAATAAATCGAAAGACCACAGAATCCGCCTTTCTTAGTACAAAAGGCCGACTTTTCAGATTGGTTTCCAGCGCTTCCAATTCGGCCTCACTCAAGTTTTTGTCAAGAAAAACCTGCATTTCTATGTTCTCACGAATCATGCTAGTCAGACCTTTGGCCTGAATCAAGATCACTCCAAAAAGACCGACTATAAATAAAGAAAGTGTGGTACTGAACAGCACACTTCCAAATTTAAACTGTCCGAGTCTCTTCTTTTTCCTAGGGTAAGTTGCCATCTACGATGAATTTCTGATCAAAGCTAAACATCCCCAAGGATTTTGCCAATCATTTTAAGAAAGGATAGGAATTACCTTGCTGGGAGTTACTCCATAGATTTCGGTGCCACTTTGACTTTGCATGAGAGCAAGTCCGGTAAATTCTCCAAATGCCGGGAGGATTAATTGATTTTCAATTTTGTAGAAACAAGGTACGCGAAGGGATTGACGCCCCATTCCTCTTAGCCTTACACCCGGATGAATGTGCCCGCAGAGATTCAAAAAGCCTTCTTCTATAGATACTAAAGGCTCATGCGATAGAACGAGGGAATCGATAAAAACGGGTTGATGATCCAATTGAATGGGGAAGTTTTCATAGCGAAAACTTGGCAACACATCATGATTTCCTTTCACCAGGTGAAAATTGATGGAAGGATATCCTTTCAAAAAATTCATCAATTCATCCCAACTCAAATTCCAATCGCTGTGAAAAAGATCGCCTAAAAAATACACCTCGCTGGGGAGATACTTGGAGAAAAGCTGTCCCAGTCTCATTAAATCCTTCTCATGAATGGGTTCTGGTATCGGAATTCCGGACTTTCTAAAATGCGCTGCCTTGCCATAATGAAGATCCGAAATAAACAGAATGCGCTTTTGTTCCCACCAAATAGCACGTTCCTTCAAAAGCTCTAAAACACAATGATTATGTATTATTTGCATCGATTACAAATTCCTTTTTACTTCAACCACCTAGATTTCATGGAAATGGTTATTTTTACTTAGCGCTCAAAGCTAAAATGATTTTTAATAACGATCTGTTCAATTTTATGAAAGTCCGTCAATTTGCTTCAATTCTTATTTTAGCCTTTTTATCCTCTCAAGTTTGGGCTCAAAGTGAAAATGATATTTTAGGGGTTTGGTACAATACCGAGAAAACAGCCAAGGTGATCATTTCGAAAAGTGGTGATAAGTTTATGGGAAAAATCTCTTGGCTCCTCGAACCGGAAAAAAATGGTGTTCCGGCCATGGACGAGCAAAATGACAATGATAAATTGAAAAACAGGCCACTTATGGGCTTGACCATCTTGGAAGGGTTAAGGTACAAAAATGGACTCTGGAAAGGTGGCAAAATTTACGATCCCATGTCTGGAAATACCTATTCATGTGAACTCAAGCTGCTTTCTATGGATACTTTGGAAGTAACTGGCTTTATGGGATTCTCATGGATCGGTCGCACAGTCGAGTGGACCCGTGCAGAAAAGCCCTAATTCAATCAGCATTCAGGTAAAAGGAGCGCAGAATATATTGCAGCTGCTCAAATTCAATCAGAAAGGCATCATGACCTGCTGTGGATTTGATCTCGCGATAGCTTCCTTTTGGAATGTGATTGGCGATAAATTGTGATTCTTGTGGTAAAAAAAGCAAATCCGAATCGACGCCAACTGCCAGAGTACGGGCCTTTATTTTTTGCAATGCATTTTCTAGACTTTCCCTTCCTCTACCCAAATCATGGCTATCCATGGCTTTGCTCAGCACCCAATAGGAGAGAGCTGTAAACCTTTTCCCTAGCTTTTGACCTTGGTATCTTAAATAAGTAGCGGCTCGAAATCCGTCGACCGTTCCTTCAGGACTCTGCTGTTTTCGCTCAAAATCCGATGGATGCCGATAGCTAAGCATCGCAATTGCTCTTGCAGTTTCCAGTCCAGCCCTTCCTGCTTCAGGAGATTTCTCACCCCAAGTACAATCCGACTCAATAGCCATTCTTTGTGTTTCGTTGAATCCAATTACCCAAGGAGAGGATTTGGCAGTAGATGCAAGAATGACCAGGTTTTTCAAGTTCTCTTCTAGTAAATACGCCCATTCCAATGCTACCTGCCCTCCAAGCGAGCCTCCAAGAAGCGTGTGGATTGACCTGATTCCCAGTCCTTTTCTGACCAAATCTAAGGCTTGAGCCATATCCCTTGTGGTAAGGAAAGGAAAATCATAATAATAGGCATCACCAGACTGTGAGTTGATGGAAAGCGGATTCGTTGAGCCATAGCAGGAACCCGGTAAATTGACACAAATGATAAAGTAATTTGCGGGATCGTAAAATTGATCTTCACCCACCATACCCTTCCACCATTCGCCTACCTTGGAATCTCCAGTCAAGGCATGAACTACCCAAACTACATTGTTTTGCTCTGCATTCAGACTCCCGTAGGTAGTGTAGGTCAATTCGAGCTCAGGGAGCACTTTCCCAGACTCCAATTCAAAAGGAGTCTGGGATGAAAAGGATTCCGTGCGCATTTCAATAGAAGGTATTGTCAACTTTTCAGTCATTTTATATTTGGTCAAAAGCCTGCTGCAAATCTGCCTTTAGGTCATCAATGTGTTCGAAACCAACCGATAGTCTCAACAAACTCGGCGTTACCCCGGCAGCTAGTTGTTCTTCATCGCTGAGCTGCTGATGCGTAGTAGCTGAGGGTTGAATGATGAGGGTTTTAGCATCTCCCACGTTGGCTAGATGGGAGATCAGCTGCAAAGAATCGATGACTTTAGTAGCTTTCTCCTTATCGCCTGCCACTTCAAAACTTAGCACTCCACCAAATCCATTTCTCAAGTACTTTTTCGCCAAGTCATGATAAGGGGAAGATTTTAGGCCGGGATAATTCACTTTCTTCACCTGGGGATGATTTTCAAGCCATTCTGCAAGAGCCAGTGCGTTTTGAGTAGTTCGCTCGACACGTAAAGACAAAGTTTCCAGACCTTGCAAGAGCAAGAAAGAGTTGAACGGGCTCTGTGAAGGTCCAAAATCCCGGAGTCCCTCAACTCGTGCACGAATAGCAAAAGCTATGTTGGGTAATCCCAGTGGATTTCCTTCACCAAATACTTCCCAGAAATTGAGTCCGTGATAGCCCTCAGAAGGCTCAGAAAATTGCGGAAACTTACCATTTCCCCAATTGAAGTTACCACCATCCACTATGACGCCACCGACTGAGGTGCCATGTCCGCCAATCCACTTGGTAGCGGATTCGGTAACGATATTTGCTCCATGGTCGAGTGGTCTGCACAGAAAGCCTCCAGCTCCGAAGGTATTGTCAACAATCAAAGGAATGTCATGCTTCTTTGCCACCTGGGCAATAGCTTCAAAATCTGGAATGTTAAATTCCGGGTTACCAATTGTTTCTAGATAAATCGCTTTTGTTTTTTCATCGATCAATTCCTCGAAGTTTTCAGGAGCATTTCCTTTTGCAAATCGAGCTTCAATACCAATGCGCTTAAAAGCAACTTTAAATTGATTGTAAGTGCCACCGTAGAGATAAGATGTGGATACAAAATTGTCCCCTGATTGGAGAATGTTGTTTAAAGCCAAAAACTGAGCTGCTTGACCAGAGGATGTTGCCAAAGCAGCTACCCCGCCTTCAAGTGCTGCCACCCGCTTCTCAAAGACATCGTTGGTCGGATTCATGATTCGGGT
>LJXT01000131.1 GCA_001314815.1 Algoriphagus marincola HL-49 | reverse complement strand
AAACCTTCTACTGAACTCTATAAGCCCTTGTCCTTTAAAAATATCCATTTTCTGTTCGTTTAATTATATAAATATATGAATTTAAAAGGACACCTCTTTTTCTTTATTAAGTCCCCCATTTCACTTGTATCACTCGTAAATCCACCTGCATTTATAAATTGATTTTCAGTATTGAACCAATAGACTTTATTATCCCCTTTAACTTTCAATCTATACAAAGGAGGGTAAACAAACTGTATGAGAGAAAGGGATTCCACTTCCATCCAATTTATTTTTCTTTCGTTGTCACCATTTTTTATTGTTACATTTTGACCTCCTAATTTTACTATCATAAATTTATCCTTAATAGCAATAAATATTAGAAAGCAAACTATTCCTATCATTCCAAAAACTAACGTGGTAACGATGCTTTGTTCCATTTTCTCACCATTTACCCAGAATAACTCCGGAAAGAACCAAGACAAAATGGACGTAATTAACAATATTATTCCTAAGCCTAGAAACAAGTATTTCAAAGTTTTGTGATATAGATTGTTGCTTTCCATGGTTTTTTCAATTTTCGCTAACGGTATCGTGTATGAGCAGTAGCGGATTTAACCCACTAAACTGTCAGATAGAAAGATACTTAAATAAACGCAAAAACGGTTCAGGTTAGCACCTAAACCGCTATTGCTTATACACAATGTTAGCCACTGGCTTTTTTCTTTCATATTGTCATTCAGCGTTAGGGAAACCATACTCTTTGCCAAGTTTTGGCTTGTGTTTCGGCTGGTGCGACTTGGCAATGTGTATGGTTTTAGCGTTGGCATTTATTCCGTTTACAATAGTCCGTTGTCTTGTAGTTCTTTGTAGGTACTTTTCAGTTCGGCATTAAGTTGTGTTATGTATTCTTTGCAAATGTGGAAATACAAGTCCTCTTTTTCATCTGATAAGTTAAAGTCAAATTCACCACTTTTTAGTTGTTCTAACAGTTTGTTGAATACCGTTTTAACGTCATTGGGTTTGTCCTCTGTAAGTACAATGTCTAATACAGTTTCACCAAGTGCAAGTTTTAATGTTGCACTACTGTCTTTTCTTTCAATTGTTGCGTTATGTGTTGCCATATATTTTTCCTCTTTCACCGAAAGCAGATTTTCCGCCTTCTAATGTTTTCATACTAATTGATTTCCAATCCAAATTGGATTTCTTTCCCGAACTACAAACTAAACTGTTAGAAAATGGATTTCCCGAATAGGTGTAATAGCCATTAATATCGTGTTCACGATAAATTGAGTTATATGGCAATGTCCTGACGGCAATATTTGCATCATGTGTTGCGATAATGACTCTTTTTCCACTTTTGGCTTTTTCCTTTATCAAAGGAACAATTACATCACTTATGTAGTCGTTTCCTAAACTTTTTTCAGGTTCGTCAATGAGATAAATTTCTTTGTCTTTCATCAATTCGTTGTGCAAAAGCACCATTGATGATTCACCGTTAGAAGGTGTATAAAATTCATCATCTAATGTGAAATGCTTATAAAAAAGCAATAAATCATTAATTGATAAAACAGATTCAGAACTCTCGATTTTTTTAAGTTCATCTATTTTTTCAAACAAAGTATTTGCATAGATATGTTTTGAAATGAGTTCTATTTGGGAAGCCACTAATTTTTGTGGTGTTTTAGTTGAATTAGTGATGTGCTTGTATTTGGCATCTGTAACTTTCCCATTTTGTATAAGCAAGTTTGTTTTGCAAAACAGCTTTCCTTTGTCTCCCAAATTGCCGACTTCCTCAACAATTGGGATAATTGTTTTTGAAATATTTTCAAGAATTTTATGGACATCTTTTTCAATAGCAATTCGATTACTTGCGTATTCAGAAAAACCTGTTTTTGTCGGCTTTTCAGGTTGTCCTGTTTTTTTGGAAATTTCAGAAACAAAGAGTTTTACCAACTTGTTAAAGAAACTAATACTCTTATAGTCAGTAAATCGTTTTCCCGATTCAGAATTAATTTTTTCTAAAATTCTTTCAATGAGATTGTCTAACTCACCTAAAAGTTCATCACCAATAATTTCTTTCAGTTTTGTATCTGAGGAATAATAGTCTCTGAACTCCTGAAACTTCTTCAAATTATTCTTGACATCTTCAAAACTTCTTTTAGGCGAATTTTCATCAAGAGTAGTGAATTTGTCAATCTTGATATTTTTTGAAATTTTGTTCTTCGCATCTGCGGAATAATAATCTCCGTATTTTGATAAACTTGTTATTTCTTTTTCGGTGGCATTTCTTAAAGAAGCTAACTCTGTGGAACAATCATCAATTCCAAATTGCTCAATGTCAATGGTAAGTTCTGTGCCTTTAAGGTCAAAAACTTCATCTATTTTGTTTGTGTTTGATTCGTAAACTTCTGTTTTAAAACCTTTTCCATTATAGTATTTTGAAAGTGCTTTCAAAATGTCTGTTTTTCCTGTTCCTTTTGAACCAAATAGAATATTGATGTCATTGTAAATATCAACATCCATTATTTCTGCTGCACTATTGAATGGATTTATTTGGATAGTTTCTTTTGTCTTTTTGTCAAGAATCGTTTTTATTGTTGTATCGTCTTTATCCAGCAATAAACAGAATTGTTCAAAGCTCTCAACAGGTAATCTCAATTCAGGCAAACTCGTTGAGCTTTTAGCATAGTTATTCCAATTTTGAACATCCGAACCGTGAATAGAATTGTGTCCGTGATTGATGTAAATTCCTGCTGAAATTGAGTTTGAAGCTTCTTTCAAAACTCTTTTTGGATTAGAAACTAAACTTTCAAGTTTGTCTAAATCTTTATCTGTCAGATTTGGTTTCTTTGAGTGATAGTGAGCAATGAAAATAGCATCAAGGCTATCAAAATTGCTTACAACATCTTCAATGCTAATTGTAAAAGTATCGGCAGAAGTAGCTCCAATAACTTGATTTACTTTTTCGCTAAATGCTTGTGCATTTTTCGGATTTACTATTGTAATCAAATGAGCCCTTCGTTCTTCTTCAAGAATATCAAATTCTATTCCTGCCCATATTTGACAAATTCCGTCAACACTGGTTTTGAACTGTGCATATTGCTCAAGGTCGAAATGATTATGGTTGGTTATTGCTAAAATCTTTACGTCAGTCTCCTTAATAATTTCCGTGAACTTTTCAACGTCAATGTTTCGGTGTTCGGAATCCCCTTGCTTTACTTTTTTGGTATGTGTATGTATGTCAATCCTCATTCCTTAACGCTTTATATCTATTTCCCTCTATTCAATCTGCGTTTTGATAATTTCTTCCAAATGCTGTCTGCCAATTCAATTTCTGAATCGGTAAAACCAAAATTCTCTTTGAGAATCTTTTGATTCGTGATTTTTAGAATTTCGGAAATATCTTTTTTAGCCCGAATCATTTTGTCGATTTCAGGTAATAGCTCAGCGTTATTTGAATTGTAAGGAAGTAGTATTTCTTCAACTTCATTTGGCATCAATTCCAACACGCCACCGCCATGACTTCTACCGCATATTTCTGAAAATGCCAAAGACAAAGAATTGTAATAACTTGCTGTCAGAGCTTTGATTTCTACATTCGGTTTCACCGTAACACGGTGCATGGTGTCCGTGGTGTAGGCTTCTGCTTCGTTGATAATCAGTTTAGGGTAGAGGTTATTTCTACGAATAAAAAGTGCATCAGAAATTCTCAAAGAAGGCACGATTTGCCATTCGTCACGGATTCTACATTTATAGCCTTCGTTTATCTTTTGTTCTTCGCCCCAAGTGATGTAATCTCTTGCACCAATTGAGCCGTTTAAATCTGCCATTTTAGGGAATGTCAATAAATGGGTACGAGCTTCTTCAGCACGGTTTTTTTGCCAGTCTTTATGTGTGAAAATGGCACTCGGCACTTGCACGCTTCTTCCCACTAACGGCTTGGCGTACTTTTCCAAATCGTAAAATTGAACGGTTGAAAGCGGAACGGTAAAAAACGGGTTTGAACCTGTTGTAATTCCAACTTCAACTTTTGCGTATTTACCAAGTTTCTGGATTTGTTGACTTTCTTGAAGTCGTTCCAAAAAGTCGATTTCCTTTTGGTCAAGAAAATAGAATGTCCATTTGTTGGATTTAAAATCAATCTTCTTTTTCGGACTTTTCAATCGGGCAACATCCAACTTTTGAAGTTCGTTAGCATCTCGTAATTCCAAATGCTCGATTAAATGAGTTTTAGAATTGTTCTTTTCACAAAGCAATAAAACCACTTCTTGTTGAATGTCAGGGAAAACCAATTTTTCGAAAGAAACGATATTGATTTTATTGTAAAACTTAGCGAGAAATTCACGTAAAGTTTGCGCGTAAGAAACCTGTAAAATCTCAGCAGGAAGCACAAAACCAATTTTTCCATGTTCCTTTAGAAGAAGGGAAGAACCTACCACAAATGAAACCCAGGCATTGGTTAGTTTTGAATATTTCAAATTGGCTTTATCGAAAATTTCAGCAGCAAACTTTTGTTGTTGCTTATCAAAATACTGATAGCGGATATAAGGTGGATTGCCAATAATCAGGTCAAAACGATTTTTGGTGTTTATACAGAAATCGTGAAAATCAGAATGAATCACTTTCGAATCAGCCAATCCAATATTTCTTGATTTTTCGGCTTCAACTTCATCAAATTCAATGGCTGTTATGGAATTGTATTGATAAGCGCCTTTTTGAATTTCTTCCAGAAATACACCATCACCGCAACTTGGCTCCAGTATATCCAGTTCTTTATTGCCATTGAAAGCCCATTTTAAAATAAAGGCCGCAATGGAATTAGGAGTGTAAAATCCACCCCTTAATTTTTCTTCGGATGCGTTTTTAATGAGCTGCATACAATTCAGAAATTAAAGGGATTAGATTGTCATCTTCTCCCAGATTATACAATGTTTTTAATGTTTCGTCTAATTCGGTTTTCTTGCTATCGAACTGTCGTTTAAGCGGAATAAGTTCTCTTTGGTTTCCTGCATTTTGGTCTATTTGACCTTGCAATTGGATTAAAGCTTCTTGAAGTGAAGCTATTTTATCGTGTAACTCTTTTTCAGTTTCGTTTTCAAAATCAATTATCCGAATAGGAAGTTTCTTCAAAACTTTTGTTCCACGAGCGATGTAACCACCTCTGAAAACTTCTCCGTTAAGAGCAGAAAACCATTCCAAATATTTTGAATTTAACAGAGCCTGGATGTAATAAATGGAATAAGGAAAGCCTTCGGGCAAGGTTATCATACAATAACCTGCTGTGCCACCTGATGAAATCAAAGTTCCATGATAGTCAATAGCGTATTTATTTCCTTGCGATAAAACGCCAACTATGATTTTTGCAGGAACATCACATTTGTCCAGACTTTGGTGTCGCCCATACCTGTACCATTCTTTTTCCGTTTCAGGTGTCGGCTTAATATCCCTTTTTGGGTTATTTAAAACTTCTTTGTAGTGGTTTAGGTAAGCAAAAGCATTCGGGTAATCCGATTTTAATTGTTCAATTTCGACAAACTGAATGCCTTCGTCCGTTTTCAGATAAGGATAGATAACAAAAGCATTGGGCGAAAAAGGTCGATAAGTGTTGAGATTATCTGAGCCACTGGACGTTTTAAAATAAGGTCGGGTTAATTCTTTCTCTATTTTCCAATCAGTAGCGTCTTTTTGGAAATAGTAAAATTGTTCGTCCTCATTTGTCGCTGTGTGGATGTAAATATTGTTGGCACTGGTTTGGATACCGTTGTAAATGTTTTCTGAACGAATCAGCGATTCTAAAGTTTCGGATTGGTTTTCAATGGATTCAAAAATTGGTTTTAAGTTTCCCGGAACCAATGTCCAACCATCATTATTCAATTTTTCAAATTCTACAGAATCGTAATTGTGAGAAGCAATATTTCTTGTTTTCCAATCCTTTAAAGATTGAACTTCTAAATAATTTAAGTGTTCCTGTTCTGCCTTTTTCAGGATTAACAAGCAAGTGTAAGTTGTCTTATCCTGAAAAATTTGATTTGCCCCAAAGGAGATAATCTGTTCAACTTCCTTTTTGGATGCCAAGAACTCTCGTAACTTTTTTCCTGCCCCAACTTTGGCGAACTTGCTTGGAACAATGTATCCGAAAAATCCATTCGGTTTGAGCAAATTCAATCCTCTTTCAATAAACAAGAAATATTTATCAAACTGCTTGTAAGCAGATTGGTAATGTGTTTTGTACAATGGCAATTCCAATGACGTGAATTGCTTCATGTGTTCGGTTGCCATATAAGGTGGGTTTCCGACAATTACGTCAAATTTGGTCGCACCAAAATCATAAGGATTAATATCCCGTTGGTTTTCGGCTGATGTTTTTTCGGAATCTAAAAGGCTGTTTCCAAAGTGGATGTTAGCATCCATATTTGGAAGGGCGGGAGTTGGAATGGTGTTGTTGTCTTCGTTTTCTAACAATTTCAACAGTAAGCCGAATTTGCAAGCTTCAACCGCATTGTAATCTTTGTCAACTCCGAAAATGCAATTGGTTAAAAGTTGTCGTTTGGTTTCAAATTTGAGTTTGTATGTGCTGATTGCTGTTTGTATTAGTTCAGCAGGATTGTTTTTCAAATAATAATCGACCAATGTATCATGCAACAACTGGTACGTTTCAAGCAAAAAAGCTCCCGAACCACAAGCAATATCCGCAAATGACGATTGCAGGATTTCAGTGTCGGTTTTTCCTTCACAATGTTTTGCGACTGTTTCTCTAAGAATGTCTTGAATGATAAAAGTAGGAGTGGTTACAATGTCCCTGTCAATGTGTTCGGGTTTCTTTTCAAGTGTTATTCCTTCGTTGGTGATTTTGAGTTGTTCTCCAAGGAAGATTTCATAGATGTTCCCGAGAATATCCGAAGCGAAAACCACAAATGAATAGGTGCTTTCAGGAAAATAAAGTTGTTTAATGATTGTCCAAAAGGCCGAACTATTGTTGGTTATAATTTCTTCGGTTAACGCATGATTAAAAAGTCCTGCATTGTATTTTCTATCGGCTTCTCTGAATTTTTGAATAAGTGAGTTGAAATCTTCATTGTCAGCGAAATTCAGAAGCGTTTTATAAACTTCAATATTCCTGTCTTCACATACCCGAAGGAAAATTATGCTGTTGATGTAGCTTTGAACAATGTCGTTTAATTGGGCTTCATCCAATTGATTTTGGTGGGAGTAAATCTCTTTCCCGAGAATTAAACGCCATTCATTGATTTGTTTCAGAAATAAATCATCAACACTGGAAAGTTTGAGTTGGCTTTCAATTTCCTTCCATGTTTCATCAAATTCACCAGTGTAAACAGTCTCATGGCTAAGCTGTTTCTGAATTTCTTCAAATGCTTCTTCGTATTCCGTGTAGTGGTAAAGTTTTATTCGTGCTTTCGTTGCAGAATCGTCTTTGTCCACTTTTTGAGAGCAGTCATAAATAGCCAGGTGTTCAAAGTTGGAAAGAACGGATATTTTGAGTTTGGCAGTAAAACCATATCTGCGTACCTGTTTTGCAGGTTCGGCATCAGAATCTATTTTTACGTGTGGTTTCTTGGCTTCTAAGAAAAATTTTCGTTCAGAAAAAAGTCGGAAAGTATAGTCAGGTTTTTTCGTATTACTGTTCGCATCTTCTCGCAGAGCTTCTTCAACCAAAACTTCTCTTTCATTGGTTGGCTTTCCCTGATTGTTTTTTATGTCCCAACCCAACATTTCAAATAATGGGTCTAAGAAATCAGTACGCAACTGGGTTTCGTTGTAGTCTGCTTTCAAATAAGCAGTCCTGTTTGCGTGGTATTTTTGAACAAGGTCTTTAATCGTCATGGTTATAAGTCAAGCGAACCTTGTTGAAGATTCTTGTTTTTTAAGTATTTGATTTTTTCTTCGGCAACTTTTAGAATTTGGTCTGGATTTTCTTCTTGCATTAAGTCGTAAGCAACTTTGTCACTCATCAGGATAAGCCCTAAGTATTCTTCACTTTCGTTGAATAAGTCGGCTAAAAGCGGTAGCATTTCCTTGTTGGCAGAACGTTCTCCACGTTCAATTTTACTGAGTGTGGATGGGTCAATGTCCAACGCTGCTGCAACTTTTCTAAGTGGAAGTTTTTGGCTTTCCCTTAGTGCTCTGATATGTTCTCCAAACGATTCTTTTGTTGTCATTTCCTTTTCTTTTCTTGAAAATTATTTCAGGATAATAATTGTCCAAATGTAAGAATCTTTTTTGGATATTCATTCTGTCGAGGTTGGGAAAAAATAGCTCTTTTGCAATTTTGGGTTGTGGGTCGGCTTGTGCGAATTGCAAATGTGCTATTTGTGCGGTGGGTTTTTCAGCTTGTGGCTAACGGTTTTCAGCTATACGCAGGCAGGGATTCTAACCACTGAACTTCCTACGAAGAACTGAACTTTAAATTTACCACTTTCCTGTCCTACGAAGCACGAAACCCCTGCTTGCGTATAGGAGATGTTAGCGGGTCGTTGTTTTCTTTTCGTCATATTCTTTCAATTGTTTTTTAGTGGCAAGTCCTTTCCAACTTTGTTCGAGAACTTCTGTCAAGAGTTTTTTGTCATAATTGTGTACCCACATACAGATATATGGGTAAGATTTGTAATGGTCTGGTAAATGAAAAATTTCTGGGTGGCTGTCCAAATATTTGTCCCGTAGTTCAAATTCAAGCCGAATCGGGATAAATTCACCGTTGTCGTGAAGTCTGCACATAAGTTTTCCACGAACTTTTACTGATGGTGTTCCTTCGTGGGAGATGCTTTCTTCTGTGTCGGAAAAAGTCATAGCAATATTCTTTACTGCTTCAAAGTCTGAATAGTTAAAGTTTACTGCCTTGTTTTTCATTATCAATTAGTTTGAGTGCTTACCGCCCAATAATTTCCTGCAAAATCATAGAAAGCCCCCCTTGTATCAGGGTCGCCTTGCTTGTTAATTGGCTTTTCGATTATCTCACAACCATTATCAATGGCTTTATCAAAAGTCAAGAAAACGTCAGGTACATAGATATGAAGCATTGTCTTGTTAGCTTCATAACTTTCAGTACTGTCGCTAATCATAAGTATAGTGTCATCTAATCGCAGTTCGATATGGGCAATCTTTCCATTTTCGTGCTCAAATCGTCTTAATGTCTTAGCATCAAAGATGGTAGTTAGTAAATCTACTAATTTTTGAGCATTTTCTACAATTAGATAGGGCGAAAGCGAATTGTAATTTTCAGGTTTATATTGTTTCATTTTCTTCTCCTTTTATTCATTTGTCTGAATTTTATCTCTATTTCACATTCCACTTGGTTGAATAATGCTATTTCTGTTTCCTTCTGTGTCAAGAAACGAAACGTAAACACCAAAATTGGGAATATTCATAGGTTCTCCTAAAACCTTGCCACCATTCTGTTCAATTGATACAATGGCTTCTTTAATGTTTTCAACTCCAATCACAACTGACGGGTATTGTTGAGGCGAATCTTGCTTTACTGGATAAAAACCACCATTGATTGCACCTGCTGGCATTCCTGGTTTTGCGTCTGTTTCAGTGCTTTTTGCTAAAATTTAGTTACCGGACTCTTCGCCCAAGTTGGTCAATTTCCATCCAAAGACTATCCCATAAAATTTTGAGATTCTTTCAGCATTTTCATATGGAAGTTCAAAATGTACTACTGGATTCATATGCTTAAATATTTAATTGATTTTTGATTCTGTTTCTACAATGCCCGCTAACGGTCGTGGCTATATGCAGTAAGGGATTGCGGGCTACTAACCTGTCCACCGACACAAAATTTTATGCGGGGTATAATGCTTGAATTACCACTGAAACCCTTATTGCATATAGCCTTTGTTGGCAACCGTTTTTTCTTAAAATTCTTCAACAAATTGGATTCTCCAAGGGTCGTACATTTTAATAGTACCATCTTCAAGTTCAATAATCCCCATCTTTTTGGGAAATTTTCCGTTTTGTTCACCAAAATCTGCTACATTACCCCACTCATGAAAATATCCATTAATATTAAATGAACCACTTCCATCAGGGTGAATTGATAATTTTACTTTTCTTAACAAAGGTTTCATAAATTTATTTTTTAAGTTGTTGATAATTCCAGCTATCTAGTAAAAAGTCAGAAATTGTCATTGCAAGATTGACAGCAAGTTTTGCATGATGCTTTTTCGTGGAAAATTTATTCGCATGTCTGTCAGCGGCATTATTACTTAAACCAGCAAGTCCTTTTATTGCAGTATCTATTCCTGACAATATTTGTATTACATAATCGGGCAAGGTTGTATTATCAATTTCAAGTTTCATTATTTTTTTTACTAACTTCCATTGATTTTCAACATTCCCATCATTCTTCACTTCCTTATTATCGTGTCGCTCAATAATTTCGATAAATATAGATTCGATAAGTGTCCTTGCATTCGTAATTGCTCCATTAAAATCTTCTTCAAAAATCTTTTTCTGACATTTATAAATCTGTTCAAAGAGGTGTCCTTTTAAATTCATATATTTATATAATTAAACGAACAGAAAATGGATATTTTTAAAGGACAAGGGCTTATAGAGTTCAGTAGAAGGTTT
>LJXT01000121.1:10652-11973 GCA_001314815.1 Algoriphagus marincola HL-49 | reverse complement strand
CTCGAGTATAATTAATGATTTCTGCCTCAGCGATGGAGAAGAGTGCGGCATCCTGCTTTAAGACCTCAGGAGTCATTTCCTGAAGTGCATTTACATGATCCAAAATCCAAACTCCCCGTCCGTGTGTACCCAAAACCAAATCATTATCTCGGGGATGAATTACTAAGTCATTGAATGGGAGGGTGGGCATATTGCTTTTGAGCTCTACCCAATTCTTTCCCTGATCGATACTGATGAATAGTCCAAGCTCTGTTCCCAAATAAAGTAGATTCGGGTTTTTCGGATCTTCCCGTAGTGTTCTGGCTACTCGATTTTCCGGTAAATTTCCTTCTATGGATTTCCAGGTTTTACCATAATCATCGGTTTGGTAGATGTAATTATTGAAATCATCATTCCGATAGTTATTGATGGCGACATAGGCTCTTCCGGCTTGATGGGACGATGGCTCAATGGTATTGATCCAGGTTTCCTTGGGTAATCCCGCAAGTTGGGAAGTTACATCATTCCAAGTCTGTCCATCGTCCCAAGAGACTTGAAGCAATCCGTCGTCTGTTCCGGCATACAGCATACCGGGTTTGAATAAATCTTCAGCCACAGCGGTGAGGGTGGGGTAGTAGGGGATTCCATCGTCCAATGAAGCTGTGTTTTCATCAGGCCTTTGTCCCATGATTAGGAGGTCCCGACGATTCACTTTGGTCGTCAGATCTCCCAGTGAAGTCCAGGTCGCTCCGTTGTCGGTACTTTTCCAAAGTACATTGGTACCCGCGTAGATCGTATTGGCATCATGGTGGGATAGGAAGAAGGGACCATCCCAGTTGGCAGGTGCCATGGCATTGCCAAGTTCCGGTTCCGGAATCCCAGGTCCCCAGGCATCCCAATTTCTTCTAGCGCCGATTTTCCCTTGTGGATCGCCTGGACGGATATCTTGACGTTGTCCCGTTTTCATATTGAGTCGGGAAAGTCCCAAATATTGTGATTCGGTATAGACTACATCCGGGTCATTTCGATCGACTAGGTTTAAGAAACCATCTCCGCCTCCCAGTCGTCTCCAGTCCTCATTGATAATTCCGTCAGCTCGGTAAGTTTCGCTTGGGCCAACCCAGCTGCCATTGTCCTGAAGGCCTCCGTACACATTGTATGGTTTGGCATTGTCAACTGCTATTCGATAATATTGGCTTACCGGTAAATTGCTGATAAATAGCCATTTGATTCCACGATCATAAGAAATCCCGATACCTCCATCATCACCTTTGATGACATGTCTGGAGTCCTTTGGATTCACCCAAAGAATTCGATCATCACCGTGTAAGGATTGGCGGGG
>LJXT01000121.1:0-10635 GCA_001314815.1 Algoriphagus marincola HL-49 | reverse complement strand
GAATAACTGTATTGGTTCATCATGTAAATGCGAGACTCATCGCTGGGATCGACTAGTGGTTGCGAAGCGTACATCGGTCGAGGATTCCAATCACTCATGAGCTCCCAACTTTCGCCCTTGTCTTTGCTTCGATATAGACCTGCCCGACGCTCATTGTAGGCGGTGGATGCATTGTATTGATAGCCTTGCTCTAAGGAAATATAGACTACTTCGGGATTGCTCCGGTAAATGGAGATTCCGATTCGGCCGTAGTCTCCTTCAGGAAGTCCATTTTTCAGTTCTTTCCAGGTTTTGCCTCCATCCGTAGATTTATGAAGCCCACTTCCAGGTCCTCCTCCGTGAAAACCATAGGGTTTTCTTCTTCTTTGATAGGTGGCTGCATAGAGGATGTTTGGGTCTGAAGGGTCCATGGCCACGTCGGTGACACCGGTATCTTCATTTACATAAATGATTCGCTCCCAGGTTTTGCCGCCATCTTTGGTTTGGTAAAGTCCACGCTCCTTATTGGGTCCCCATAGGTGACCGATGGCAGCGACGTATGCGATCAAGTTATCTGTGGGGTGTAAGACGATTCGACCGATATGATGGGAGTCTTTTAATCCCACATTTTCCCAAGTCTTACCGCCATCATGGGACTTGTAGACACCGTCTCCCCAAGAAGAGCTTTGGCGATTGGCCCGCTCCCCTGTACCAACCCATACGATGTTAGGATGCTTTTGGTGAAGGGCTATGGCACCTACTGAGTGAGTCCCTTCATTTTCAAAAACAGGCTCAAAGCTGACACCATTATTGCTTGTCTTCCAGACTCCACCGGTGGCAGTGGCAGCATAAAAGGTGTAAGGATCAGATTCGAGTACAGCCAGGTCTACAATTCGACCGCTCATGGTAGCTGGCCCAATATTTCGTAGTGGGAGCCCGTTTAGTAATTCGCTTGTAAGTTCTTGGCTTTGACTAGTCATCGAAAACCCTAGGCAAAGCAAGAGTAAGAGGTATTTATTTTTCATAGTAGAATATTTCTGCTCAGGGTGGAAATTAAGCAGCCTTTGCTAGAGTACAAATTCTTTTTGAAGAGTGGTGGCTTCAGAATAGTCCACAATACAAATGGTTTTCCTAAGAAACGACCTCAATACGTGTTTTCTCCAGCTAGTTGAGAATACCCTTAAAAAACTGAATTTAGGGCAAATGCCGTATTGGTGATAAACTGCTTTTAAATCAATTTTGGGCAGGATTTAAACACTATCAAAATGAAAAAACCTATTTTAAATTTGATTTGGATTCTGACGATAGGACTATTTATGTTTTCCTGTACAGAAGGTGAAGATATGGAACCCGATGATAATCAGCCGCTGACTAATGATTTGGATTTTCCTTTTACACTTTCTGGTGATGAAAGTCGGTATGTAATGGAAATTGATGGGGTAGAGGTCAGTAATTATGCTGAGATACTCAATACTCTCAATACAGACAAGTCTATTTCAGTCAATTTTTGGGGACCAAGCAACGACTTCAATTTTGGAGGGTTCAACTCCATACCCTTGGGAACCGGAACTTATGAAGCAGGGCATGATTTGGGGCCTGGTAATGGTACTTTTGGAAATAATCTTTTCATGATGGGCTTTGTGAAGAAAGAGGGAACAAAGTATTATGCTTATTCGGCGCATGAATATGGATTCTTGGAAGAAGAACGAGTTCCCGGTTCCTCTGCGACAGTAAAAATCATCACATTTGAAGGAAAACAGACGAGCTACAAATTTATGAATGGAACCTTCAGCCAATTCATAGGCACAGTGGAGGGTCAGTTTGCCGGTACCTTCAAGACCAAAGACGGAAAAGAAGTCAAGGTGACCAAGGGACAATTTAGAATTGTCCAAAAACTTCCCCCCGGAGCAGAGGAGGTTGATTAAATGGATAAATAAGAAGAAAAGCATCGTTCTTGGCGATGCTTTTCGGTTTTTAAAATATGTGATGGCTATTGAAAAAGCCTTGGGGCAAATTGACTTAGATAGACTCTCCAGTTTCTCCAAATATGGCCACCTTCGCTTTCTACATATTCATAAGGCATGTTCATGGAGTCAAGTTTGGCTCGATATTCCTTATTGGCATCGTAGAGAAAATCTGTTTTTCCAATGGCGATCCAATACAGTTTGTAGCCATTGACCATCTGCTGTTGAAGGGTTTGGTCAAAATTGCTGTAGACCTTTCCTGTAGCATCTTCCCGCGGCATAATTGCTGCCGAAAAGAGTCCCATGTAATCAAATGTGTTCGGATAATATCTTGAAATATGCAAGGTGTGATAGCCACCCATTGATAGCCCTGCAATGGCTCTGTTTTCCTTATTTGCTTTTACTCGATAATTATTTTCCACAAACTTGATGATATCCTCAAAAGCCCCTTCATAGGTTCCATCCATTGTCTTTGGGATCATAAAGGCAGGTTTGTAGAAGTTTCGGCTACCTTCTCCCGGAGCACCGTCTTGGATCACATTTCCATTTGGCATGACCACAATCATGGGTTTGGCTTTTCCCTGCGCAATCAGATTATCTAGTATCTGAGCAGTTCGACCCAAGGAAATCCAAGCTTCCTCGTCTCCACCTGCTCCGTGCAGTAAATAGAGAACAGGGTAGTCTTCGGTTGATTTTTCATAGCCAGGAGGAGTATAGACAGTGATCCTTCTATCCATCCCTAATCCCGGTGAATCATACCATCTACGAGTGACCGAGCCATGCGGGATGTCATTGGTCTTGTAAAGTTCTGCATGACCACCTCCGATAATGAAAATATTTGTAGAGCTAGCTACATCGCGGATCAAAAAGGGATTGTTGGGGTCAGTGGTTCGAAAGCCATCAATTAGAAAGGCATAATTGTACAATTCCGGTCCTAATTTTTCGGTGGTGTAGGTCCAGACGCCATTTTCATCCTTAGTCAAAGACGCTTTGTCAGGTCCGTCCATTTCACCCATGGGCGTTTCCATCTTTACCGTAGGTAAAAAGTCACCGGTAATTTCTACCGCATCAGCATTTGGTGCAAAAAGCCGGAATGTCACCGTATTGTCCTCATGAACTTCAGGTGAGATGATTTGCTGAGCATTGAATAAGGCTTCCTGAGCAGTCGAACTCAGTATGAGTGCAAAAAGGAAATTTGAGAGTAGGATTAGTTTTTTCATGGATTAAGGGATCTATTGTTTCATTTTGGAAAAATAGAAAAAACTCTTTTGAAAACCTATCTTCATAAATTTCAAAAAATGAAATTACTTAGGATTCATCATTCGATTTGAAAGACAAGGTTTTCTGAAAAGAAAGGAAGTGCTTTAGTCTGAATTCGTTCTGCGATACGATTGAGGTGATCACCCTCATAACTCTCATAAAAGTGCGGGACTTGATAGGATTCCAGCAGCTCGTGCAACTTTTTTGTGGCCTCGCTGATTCCTCGGTCTTGCAAGCCGGCATCCATACCGATCGCCTTAAGTTTCTTTAGGTTGAGGATATATTGATCCACATAATTCAGTGTTCGGTTCGCAATGATCTTATTGATTACTTCCTGGCGAGGCTCCCCATCTTTTGCCGGAAGGTCAAGGTAGAGTGGTGGATTTTGTGGGTTTGGAGCAAAAGCCGCCGAAGTGGCCAAAGCTGCTATTTCGAAGAAGGAAGTTTCTGCCAATTGATCAGGGGTAAGACTTTCGAGTTTTTTCATCAATTCTGCATTGGTTGACGCTGCTCCGTCCATGCAGCAAGGACTCAATGCGTAAATGGCCGCATAGACATCCGGATTTTTCATACCTAATCGCAAGGTGCCATAGCCTCCCATGGAGTGGCCAGCCAGTCCTCGGCTATTTTTGTCAGGGATCGTTCGGTAGTTTTTGTCCATGTAGCTGACCAACTCTTGGGTGACGAAGGTTTCCCAGTCTCCTATCGTAGCCGAACTCGCATACATACTTCCTTTGAATTTATTGTAGGCATTGGGCATGACCACAATCATTTCTTTGGAAAGTCCCTCAGCCAAAGATTGCTCGATGACATCCTGCAGATTGATCCAGTGATCTTCCCAACCAAACCATTGAGAGTCGGTATCGGTGAACCCGTGAAGCATGTATAGCACGGGAAAACGCCGGTCTGGATTAGAGGTATAAGAGGGAGGAAGGTAAACCGTGACATCTCGTTCGGCAGGATCGCCGATGAGATTGCCTTCTAGAGCTTGACTATGGATCTTGATTCGTTCTTTAGTTCCTTTTTGAGCATTTACAAAGGAGTAACTCATCATCACTAGAGCGGTGAGGAAAAGTAGTTTTTTCATGGGTTTAAGGTTGATTAAAAGTAGGTTTTATCGGGAGATTGGCAAAGGGTATTTATAAAAGATGGATTCTTTGAAATATTGCCTTCGAACTTTTTTTAAAGCAGATAAGTATATACTTTTGGTGCTACTTGATAAAAAATGAAAACACTTTCTCTAAAATTAAAAGAGTCTGTTTTTGAAGAAACAGAGGATATTTTAAAGGAAAAGGGAATTCCTAGAAATCGGTATATCAATGAAGCTTTGGATTTTTATAACCGATATCATAAGCGGAAAAAGCTTGCAAGGCAATTTGCAAAAGCTTCTGAAATGGTAGCAGATTCATCTATGGAAGTCAATGCCGAATTTGACCTTTTGATTGATGAAGAAGCAGTTTGAGATTTGGCTAGTCAATCTAAACCCTTCTAAAGGAGTTGAGCCAGGTAAGATTCGTCCTGCTGTTGTGGTTCAGACGAATCTTCTGAATCAGGTAAATCACCCATCTATCTTAATATGTCCGATTACTTCCCAGCTTTCGAAAGAGGATAATATTTTGAGGATAAGACTTGGGGTCTTAGATACTGGCCTGGATAAAAGTTCGGAAATTTTGATTGATCAAATCCGAGCCCTGGATAATCGTCGTTTTTTAGAAAAGCTTGGGGAGCTTCCTAAAGAAAAGGCCTTTGAGCTTCGTGAAAAACTGACTAGTATCTTGGATTTATAGAAAGAAATTATGGGGATCGCTTTATAAATTTTCGGTTTGTGGGACCCTTCTTTTTTTTGCTGAAATAAGCTGAAACCAAAATTGAAATCCCCCCTAAAATAGGGCCATAGGCTAAGAGAAATGAATTGCCACTAGGAATCAAGCCAGTAAAAGTCCCTAATGTCACCACCAAGCCAAAAACCGTCAGCACAACGCCTACTATAATCAAATTATCTGCATTGGAACGATTCGATTTTTCAAAGGCTCTAAGTTGAAGTACATTGTCCAATTCCTTGATTACCTCCCGAATTTCCGATTCGGGATAGTTTTCCTTTTCCAATACCTTCCTGACATGGGAGAGATCAAAGTCTTTATCGTCAATTTGGTTTAAAAAGTGGCCAATGATTTTTTCTGTTGTATCCATTTTTTGAAATTATTGATCTTAAAATTAAAATATTGGTTTAAAAATCGATAAGTCATTTACTGGATTTTTTCAGGGATAGTGTATAGCTCAAAAAGTATGATGTATCCCTTGTCCAAATCTTGTATATTCAGGAATTGTAAAATGACGCGACTCTATCCAATGAAAAAATTCATCCTCCTTTCGTTTTTTGTTATTCTGACGACTTTTCCCGCTTTTTCCCAATATCAAATTATCACAGGTGGCTGGGTTTATGATACCGAAACCAACGCTTTTAAAAAGAACTCCGCCATTTATCTAGTCAATGGATTGTTTGGGACAGGCAGTGAAAATATCACCAACTGGCAGGTCAAGAAGCTTTCAGACGATGATTATATCCTGCCGGGCTTGATCGACCTGCATGCCCACTATCGGGTAAGCTATGAAGGAAAGGCCTATGATGATACGGTAGCCATGCCAAAGATCTTTTTGGCAAATGGGGTCACGAGTACTTTTCCTGCAGGTGAGATTGAGCCTGAAAAAATGTGGGATTTGCAGAGAAAAATAGATGCTGGGCAAATGCCTGGACCAAGAATTTTACATTCAGGGCCTTATTTTGGTACTGCTGCAGCAGATTGGAACCCGGATATTTCAGAGTCTCAAATTAGGCAACGGGTAGATGAGTGGGCCGGACGGGGAGCTTATGGGTTTAAAGCCAAGGGTATAAATGCAGAGCAACTCCAAGTCTTGATTGATCAGGCTCACAAGCATGGACTGACTGTTACCGGGCATTTGAATTCAGGCTATCGAAACTCCGTCAATCCTCAAGAAGCCATAGAAATGGGAATCGATCGCATCGAGCATTTTCTTGGAGGAAGATTGTTGGCTGACTCGGTGGACGCTTATCAAAGCTTAAAGTCTCTGGATCCCTCAGACCCAAGGTTGGATGAGATTATTCAGTTGTACATTGACAATGGGGTTTATTTTGATGCCACCTTGGCTACCTATGGAGCCATTGGCATGGTTGACTCTCCGATATTCTTTGATTTTGCGATTGAGAATGAATATTTCACCCCTTTTACTCGTGAGATCATCCGATCCAAGTCAGCTTCGGCTTTTAATGAAATTTGTGCTTTGATCTATCCGGTGAAGCAGCAAACACTCAAGCGCTTTTATGATGCCGGCGGCTTAATCACCGTGGGTACTGACCGACCGCTACTTTTAGATAATTATCTGGGTGGAGGAATCGGTGGGTTTTTCATCCATCGGGAAATGGCAGCTATGGTTGAGATCGGGATTCCTGCTGGAGAGGTGATTTATTTAGCCACTCAACAAAATGCCGAGGCCCTAGGAATAGCTGACAAAGCGGGTAGCATCAGCCCCGGCAAATGGGCAGATATGATGATTATTCGTGGCAACCCTATTGAAGATATCAACCGAACCCGCAGCGTACATACGGTCGTAAAAGCCGGAAAATTTTACTCATCCCACGATCTAAAAAATGCAGCCAAAGGGAAGTTGGGTCCGCAGGAATGATATGGGTTAAAACACAATTTCCAATTTGAAATTACCCAATCTTTCTTATTCGCTGTTTCTAAAGGAGCCAAATTTTATTTTATTTCTCGAAGTATCTAGGTTGAAGCATAGGATCATCCTCCTTACTTAGCAGCTTAAATAGAATAGGGTCTCGCAAAATTTGAGTGACGGACAGCTCCATTCCATCCACCATCACTGTTTGACCCATGAGACGTATTCCATGGCTGTAATCCACATACCAATCCACGTGCCCCGCATAGACTGGCTGAATGGGTTTTCCATCCAATTGATGCCAGCCATAGATGATAACTTTATTGGATAAGTCACTGAGTTGATGGGATAGAACAATATCCTTTTTGATTCCGGCGATTAGTTGGCCGTTTTGCCCACCTGCTTCCTTTTTTTGCAATTCGATCTGGTTGTTGTGTTCGACAAATTTTTCTACGCTTTCATTTTGATTGGCCACTGGTTTGTAAAAAAATGGAGCCAATTTGATGGAGGCATGATCGTAAATATGATCGCTGATTTTTGCCGTAATCAACGATCCTCCAAATAAATCAGCAAGTTTTTGAGCTGTATGAGGATTCATGGGAATTCGGCAATAATCTTCATTTGAACCTACCGCTAAATAGTCGGGCATAGCCTGGTAAATCACTTTATGCTCTTCTCCTAATGCATCTTCAAAATCACCTCTAATTATCACTAGTTTTCTTAAAAAATCAGGCACATTACCTGAGGATAAGGCCTTATAGATTTCCTCCTCTCGCTCAGAAAGAGGCAGAGATTTGATTCGGTGCATAAACTCTGAACCCGTTTCTGCATTTGCTTTTCTTTCAGGAATTTTAAGGAAGGTTTCTTTGATTTGGCCAATAACCGAAAAGGATAAAATTAGAAAAATCAGGAGTAAAGAAAACCTTAACTGCATAGAACACTCTAAATTTTAATTAACCTACTTTATTCAATAGTTTCATTCAATCGTTTCCAAAAATCTTCTTCCATTAATTCTGTTTCAATCGAAGTATATATTTTTACTTTCCGACGGGTGTTTTCCTCAGGTGTCCAAAACTCCTCGGCTTTTGCCCATTCAGGATGAATCAGCGCCTCAATGATCGCCACATCCCACATGATCCACCGCTTTTTTTCAGGATCATCTCGGGTCCACCAGCGATTGTAACTTTCCCATCGATCTACCAAATAATCCCCCAATTCGGATTTGCCCTTGAGGTGTTGATCCACTATTTCCTTTTCAAAGACTAAATGCTGACTAGTCGTAGCGGACATAATGGTCAGATCCAAATTAGGCGTATCTAGGAGAATATTAACCGCAAGCGTATCGTTTCCTGAGTTGAATTCCTTCTTGTCAAATGTATTTTTTTCGGGATCATGCCAGATACCCAAGTAGTAAACCTTGATTTTAGGAATGATTCGGGGCTCCTGTAAAATGGCAGAAGCAACATTGGTACAGCTTCCCAAAATGACCAAATTCAATTTTTCATTCCCTTTCATTGCCAAAGCCTCCTGAATGATAAAATCAGAAGCCGGTGATCGCTGTGCTTCTGTTTTTGATCGAAGTGGGAAATTCGAACCAATGGGAAGAGGAATATCTTTTCGGTTTGCCAGCTCTACCAAGCGCTCATTGATTTCTTGGCTTTCCAAAACAGTCGAATCACTTGCAAGTGGCGAAATGTGAAATTGTGCAGAACTGATTCCTCTGATGTCCAATCTTTCCGAGCTCATAGCCCCGACCAAAGCAAACAAATCATCTACTTCATTAGCCGTGTCAGCATCGATGATTAACGGAATTTTAATCTTTTCTTGATCATTAAAGTTTATCAAAAAATAAACGCTTAAAACTAGTATTAATTGATTCATTCGGTTTGTTCTTAATTTCTCCTTCTGACTTTTCTTCCAGAAGGCGAAAATCTTTAAATTTTTCTAAATCTTACACATTTGACTTTCTTATATCTTATTCTTGCCATTTGCCATTCCCTTTTCACTCCCGTACCTTTACGGTAGAAATTAAACCCTTCAGCCGTGTCAAATAAAAACGTCAAAGTAGGCCTCGTTCAACTCAGTTGCTCTGGGGATGTGGCCGATAATATGAAGAAAAACATTGCAGGTATCCGTGAAGCAGCCAAAAAAGGCGCTCAGGTAGTGGTCTTGCAAGAGCTTTTTAGATCCCTCTACTTCTGCGATGTGGAGGATTATGAAAACTTCAAATTAGCGGAAGCCATTCCTGGACCTTCTACGGATTCCCTCGGTGCTTTGGCCAAAGAATTAGGAGTGGTGATTGTCGCTTCCCTTTTTGAAAAGCGGGCGGAAGGGCTTTATCACAATACCACAGCAGTTCTAGATGCTGACGGAACTTACCTTGGCAAATATCGAAAAATGCATATCCCGGACGATCCGGGCTATTTTGAGAAGTTTTACTTCACTCCGGGTGACTTGGGCTACAAGGTTTTTCCAACAAAGTTCGGTAAAATCGGCGTGTTGATCTGTTGGGATCAGTGGTATCCGGAGGCTGCTCGAATTACAGCCTTGAAAGGTGCGGACTTTTTGGTGTATCCTACGGCCATCGGTTGGCATAAGGATCAGGATCAACTCACTAATGATGAGCAATATGGCGCTTGGCAAACGATTCAGCGCTCTCATGCCGTCGCTAATGGAGTTCCGGTAGTATCCGTCAACCGAACAGGAGTAGAAGGCGAAATGCAGTTTTGGGGAGGATCTTTTGTAGCCAACTCTTTTGGTAGGGTGGTGTATAAAGCCCCTCATCTCGAGGAGGAAGTACATGTAGAAGAACTGGACCTGACTGGTTCGGATCGATACCGTACGCATTGGCCTTTCCTCAGAGATCGCCGCATCGATAGTTACGAACCGATTACCAAGCGTTACCTAGACGAGGAATAAAGATGGCTGATGTTTTTGAATTGGCTCGATCTGGAGCAGCAACTCCAGCCGAATTGGGCTATTATTTTCCAGCGGAATTTGCACCTCAGGAATCCATGTGGCTCTCTTGGCCCCATAAGGAAGCTAGCTGGCCGGGTAAAATTGAGAAGATTTTTGCGCCCTATTCCCAGTTTATCAAGGAAGTAGCCAAAGGCCAAAAAGTCAATATAAATGTGGCTGATGAAGCCATGAAGTCCTTTGCTTTGGCACATTTGGAAAAAGCCGGGGCGGATTTGAGCAAAGTCCAGTTTCATTTCTTTCCAACCAATGATGCCTGGTGCCGGGACCATGGTCCGGCCTTTGTGATCAATCCCAAAGCATCACAAAAAAAAGCCATTATCAAGTGGAACTACAATGCCTGGGGGGATAAGTATCCTCCTTATGATTTGGATAATCAGATTCCCATCCGAATTGCAGAAGAATTGAACCTTCCCTGCTTCAAACCGGGAATTGTCATGGAAGGGGGATCAGTGGAATTCAACGGAAAAGGAACGTTACTCACATCCACAGCCTGCCTGCTCAATGAAAACCGAAACCCTCATCTCAATCAAGCCCAAATCGAAAAATATCTCTGTGATTACTACGGGGTAAAGCATATACTTTGGGTAGGAGATGGCATCATCGGAGACGATACAGACGGGCATATCGATGACATCACCCGCTTTGTGAATGAAGACACCGTGGTGACTGTGGTGGAGGAAAATAAATTTGACGAAAATTTCCCCATTTTGGCAGAGAATTTGGAATTGTTGAAGAAAATGCGCCTCGAAAATGGCAAGCA
>LJXT01000130.1 GCA_001314815.1 Algoriphagus marincola HL-49 | reverse complement strand
GATTTAAAATAAAAAAGTACAATTTTTTATTTTATAAATCATAAAAATTTTATTGTAAACCAATAAGAGATTATTTTTATTTTGAATCTTTTTACTATTTTTGTTTCGGGTGATAAACAACTTTTGCTATTCCTTTTTGAAAGAAACGACTTTTAAAGGAAGGATTGTTTGGTATTTTTTATTCCTTCCTTTTTACATACTTCTGCTCATTCTGGCTCCGGTTTGGTGACCGGAGTTAGTTTTTGTAGCCTAGCTATCTCAATTTTTAATCTAGTATTGTGAATCGAAGTCCTAAAACCCCTCTTATTCCTTGATTCGGAGCAAACATGTAAGACGGATCAAATGTCAAAGCATTAGGGTTTCCTGGAGTAGGAATCACGCTTCCATCCTCTGCAAAGTCCACTCCCCTATCAAATGGATCAAATGCACGGGCAATGCTGTTGGCCGGAGGCAAAAAATTCAAAAGGTTTTTTACACCGCCATAAATCTCCCACCGCTTTCCAATCGTTTTTGTGGCTTGGATGTTTTGAATACTAAACCAAGGAGAATACTCTGGACGAGGATCCAATTCTCCCAACAATGGTAATCGCATCGGACCGTACACGTTGCCAGTGTAATCAATTTTCAAACCTATTCTTGAGAAACTATAGGCAATATTCCACACCCCAGAAAACCGCTCTGCCAAAATCTGACGTTCGGTAATTCCTTCTTCGGTGAGTGTCACGTCCAAGAATGTCGCACCAATATTCCCCTCCAACCCATTGGGTAAAGCGAAATTGGTGGTCAAGGAAACTCCTTGGGAAACCGAATGCCCATCAAGATTTGCGTAAATGATCTGATTGGGATTGGTTTCATAATCCGGGATAATCCGATTTGTGAAATAAGTGTAAAAGGCCGAGGCATCTAGGCTGAAAAAGGCTCCCGAATTAGTATAGAACTTCTTCACCAAATTCGCATTCGTATTCCAAGACCTCTCTGGCTGGAGCTCTTCTTCGAAAATCACATCTCTTGCCCCAGTCAATGCTGCATGATCTTCGGTAAACACATTTGCCACGCGGAATCCATTCCCCGCCGAAAGTCTAAATATTAAACTTTGGTCAGAGGAAGATACTTTGAAATTAGCGCGAGGTGAAAAGATAGGCCCATGAACCGAATTGTAATCAGCACGGGCTCCTAAAAGAAGGCTTTTATTTTTACCTACCTGAATTTCATCCTGGACAAACACCCCTGGAAGATGAATTTCAGATGGCAAATTCTGATCTAGTCCTACACTTGCAGTAGCGGGAGTATTGTCATCGTAGTAGGTGTAGCGATAAGCAAGACCTGAAAGGAGTTGGTGATTACCTAGGGACTTGGTCCAAGTCAATTGACCAAAGGCAATTTTCTGATCTCCGAGGTATAGCATATCCCCGTATACCGAATTTTGATTATGTCCATTGGCAGAAAACTGAAAGTTCAGATTTTCTATGGTTGGAAGTTCATAATTTCCAAAAAGCTCCCAGCGACTCGTGTAAATGCTTTCTCCGTAGATCTCGTCACCACCTCGGAATTCCGGGGTCCAATTCATTTCTCCTCCCCACCGATCCTCATAGAGGTATCTAAAGGCTACATTAAACTCCTTACTGTTTTTTCGATCTACGCGAAATTTTTGAAAAAGTGAAATACGTTTTGACAGAGTCACGTCGGTCATCCCGTCCTCATTGTTGTCAATTGGATTATCATACTGAAAAGTATTAATGCCTGTCAGAGAATGAACACGTTCACCAATCTTTGTTTTTAGACCCAGGTCCAGATTGAGCTCTCCCCAACTCGTCCCAAAAGCATCTACTGAAACAATGGGGGCCAGTTCCGCCCGCTTGGTAATGATATTAATCAATCCACCCACAGCTTCTGAACCGTATAACGTCGATGCAGGGCCTTTGACCACCTCGATTCGATCAATAAGGGATTGCGGGATTCCTGTAAGCCCATAAACGGTCGCAAGACCACTCACAATCGGCATCCCATCGATCAAAACCATAGTATAAGGCCCTTCCAGCCCATTGATATGAATGTCTCCCGTGTTACAAATATTACAATTGATCTGAGGGCGAACTCCATTAATGGTTTGAAGTGATTCAAATATGGACGGTGTCGGATTGGCTTTGAAGAATCCATACTTGTAAACCTCAATAGGAACGGGACTATTCGATCTTGAAACTTCCTGAAGCGTTCCGCTGACTACCACTTCTTCTAAGCTTGTATCTAATGCCTGAAGCGAAATCACAAGTTCTTCCTTAGAGGGAATTGTCCAATCTTCCACAGATTTACGATAACCCATCATCGAAGCCTCTACCCGATAAGTACCAGAAGCAAGTCCTTCTATCGAAAAATATCCAGCGCTGTCCGTCATAGTCCCTTTGCCCAACTCAGGCAGATAGATGGATGCAAACTCTACTGGCTTATCCGAATAAATTACTCGCCCCGAAAGACTCCCTTGGGCAAAAGCTCCAAATGAGGAAAAAAACATAAGAACTAAGAAACTGTATAGCTTTTTCATAATTAATGCAACTTTGTTGCAATTATAAGAATTTTCGTTTTATATCACTAATTAGATATGCAAATATATTTTGTTAGACTATTCTAACAAATTTGATTTGAAAGTATTTTTAAAAATATTTGAGGAAAATAAGATTCTATGGCATCTATCACAGAGGAAAACTATCTAAAAGCCCTATTCAACCTATCTAATAATCAGGGCGAGGCAAGTATATCTGATTTAGCTAATCAACTGGGCGTCAGTATGCCTACCGCTAATAGCATGGTGAAAACACTTCAAAAACAAGGGTTATGCCGGTATGAAAAGTACAAACCCGTGGTATTGACCGAACAAGGAAAAAAAGCTGCAGCACTCATCATCCGCAAGCACCGACTCACAGAAATGTTTTTGGTAAACAAAATGGACTTCGGCTGGGAAGAGGTCCATGAAATTGCTGAGCAAGTAGAGCATATTCACGCACCCAAATTCTTTGAGCGAATGGACGAAATGATGGGCTTTCCGACCGTAGACCCGCATGGTTCTCCTATTCCAGACAAGCAGGGAAGAATACAAGAACTGCATTTAAAAAGTCTGAGTGAAGCAGCGCCTGGCCAAGAAGCAGTAATCGCGGCTCTATCTGACTCTTCAGCGGAATTTTTGGCTTATCTTAACTCTCGCCAACTGAGTCTCGGTACAGAATTGAAGATTCTATCAAAAGAATCCTTTGACCAGAGTATGACGGTAGCTTATGGTGAAAAGGAGCGGGAATCGCTCAGTCAGAAAGTATGCGAAAAACTTCTAATCAGGATTTTTGATTGATCTAATAATCTTTATTCCAACCCCTACCCGACTTCTTTTCAGCTTTTATCTTCTTGGCTTTAAGTCGCTTTTCAACAGCTGCCTTGCTCGGTTTTGTTGCTTTTCTAACCTTCTTTTTTACAAAGGACTTGCGAAGTAGGTCATAAAACTTTCGAATGACCAAGTCCTTATTTTGAATCTGGGACCGCTTATCCTGTGCTGTCAGGTGAAGAATTCCTTCTTGGTCGATTTTATTTGCAGCTTTTTTGTAGAGAATTTCTTTTTCCTCCTCAGTAAGCACCTCTGAAGAATTGACAGGAAAGAGCAACTCAACCTTCGTCTCGACCTTATTGACGTTTTGACCGCCGGGGCCAGAGCTTCTCGAAGTCTTGAATTGAAACTCCTTTTCAAAAACTCCCGAATTTATTCTCTGATTAAGTTTAATTACCATTTTTTTAAAAACTTCAAACCTCAAAGACCTAACCATCAAACCCTAACTCGGTTTGTCCGTGGACAAAACTTGATTTTTCTTTATTATTCTCAATGATTCCAGGAGCCGAATTTTGTTTTACTTCACAGGCTCTACTTTGTATCCAGCTTTCTCAAGTAAGCTTATCACACCATTTTCTCCCCCAAGATGTCCCGCACCTACCGCAAAAAAGGTTGCTTCTTCCTTCATGAGATTTTCCATGTCATCAATCCATTCTTCATTGCGGTCATCTAGCATGATCTCTGCAAAATCCCCGGTCATAGTACCTGATTCAGCTATCATTTTATACAACTGATCCAAATCTTCGGCCTGATAGGCTTCAATCATTTTGGCAAACTCCTTTTGTGTATAATCCTCGGTAACCATTTTACCCAGCTCATCCAGTTGATAGTCAACAGGAATCTGATCAAAAACCTGCATTTGAAACTCAACAGTTTCTAATCCCAAAATCTCCTTTTGCTGTTCGGCTGCTAGATTGGTAAAAAACAGTTCATAGCTTTCAATCTGCTCACAAGGAAGCTGCTTCAGCATAATCATGCTCGACAGTACAAATGGCTTAAGCACTCCAAACTGGGAGATACTAGCACCATAATTTTCCATCAAAAACTGATTCAGAGCCTCTTTATATTCTTCCTTGATCTGAGGTTCGAGGTTTTTCATTCCGGCATTTAGCGAAAGTTGCTGCATTTTCTGCTGCATCGTAGGATCATCCATGTCGAGCTCCATTACAAGCTGATCAGTATTTTCAAAAGCCGCTTTGATACGATCATCCATCATAAACTGATCAGGACAGATCAAATGAATGGTACCAAACAGATAGGAATCTTCAGCCAGTCCATTCCCGCTAATTTTCCAAAGCAGGCTTTTTTCAGCCTGTCCATAAGCAGTAAAGCCCATGGAAATCATCAGCAGACATGCTAACATCCATTTAATTGAGTTATTTTTTATCATGATTTTAAGATTTTGTTGGTTCTAAGCTATGAACAAGGAATCAAAAAAAACCAAAAACCTTTTCAATCGCAGAAATTGGAAGGTCTAGCTAAGAAAAAACCTGTTGAACAAAGCCTCCAAATAGCTCATTTAGGAAAATAAATTAAAAAATACGGCAGAAAAACTCTGAATTTCATTACTATTCTTTTAAATTGACACAATAGTATTAAAGCCTTGCTTTCAAACCCGTTAAACTATGAAAAACAGAAGGGAATTTCTGGTCAAATCAGCCATGGGAATAGCTTCACTCGCGGTGGCTCCAGGAGTATTAAGAGGTGCACCAGCGATAATCAAAAGCTGGAACAAACCCGATAGTCGAATCAATGGCGTACAAATTGGCTGCATCACTTACTCCTTTCGATCTCTTCCCGACCAAAGCGCTGAGGCTACTTTAAAGTATGTCGTTGACAGTGGAATTTCAGCAATCGAACTAATGGGTGATCCTGCAGAGAGTTTTGCCGGGATGCCTCAGGCTGGTTTTGATCGCAGGAGAGCATGGCAGCTTGGCCGGAAAGCAAGAAGCGGAGAAAGTTTAACCGAAGATGAGCAAAAAGAGTTGAAGGATATCCAATCGGAGGCTGATGCTTATTCAAAGGCTGTGGCTAATTGGAGAGCAAATGCCGATATGGCTCCATTTGAAAAGCTTCGAAAGATGTACAAGGACGCAGGTGTAAGCATTTATGCCTTCAAGCCAAGCGCATTTGGCTTCAACAATACCGATGCAGAAATCGCCTATGGAATGAAAGCAGCCAAAGCATTGGGAGCTTCTCATGTCACACTAGAGCATCCATCTAATGATGCACATACACTCAAGCTGGGCAAGATGGGCGAGCAAAATAAAATGTCTGTAGCCTATCATGGCCATGAGCAGCAAACCTTTGACTTTTGGGATACGGCCTTGGCTCAGAGCCCAAATAATGCGCTAAATCTAGATATGGGTCACTATATCGCTGCAGGACACCAAGACCTGTTTCCACTCATTGAAAAAAACCAGCAGCGGATTCTCAGCATGCATACCAAGGACAGGCAGACACCTGAGCATGGTAAAGGAAATGTAGCTTGGGGAACTGGTGACACTCCGATTGGAGATGTCTTGAAAATGATGCAAAAAAACAAGTACAAATTTCCAGCTACGATCGAATTGGAATATCAAGTTCCAGAAAATTCAGACCCTGTCTCTGAAGTACAAAAATGCCTGGAATTTTGTAGAAAATCTTTGGCCTGATTCCTTGAAAAACAGGAACTTAACACAGCCTGCCGGCAGCGGAAACGTTGCCGGTTTTTTTATAGAATTCGTTTCAAACCCTCCAGTCTTCCTAGTGCCTCCTGCAACTCGGAATCTTCTTTTGCAAAGCAAAATCGAATAAACTTATGGTCCTGTCCATTGTGATAAAAAGCAGAAACCGGAATACAGGCAACCTTGAGTTCCTTTGTCATACGCTCTGCCAATTCCTTATCTGAAATATCCGATAGATGACCATACGAGGCCATCTGAAAAAAGCTTCCTTGCGCAGGACTAAATTCCAAGCCTGTTGATTTTAATCCCTGACAGAAAAAATCCCGCTTTTTTTGATAGAATTCAGAAACTGATTCATAATTGGAAGGAGCCTTCAGGTATTCTGCCAAGGCATATTGGATTGGCGTTACCGTGCTGAAAGTGACAAATTGATGAATCTTCCGAAACTCGTCCATCAGTTCTGGTGGGGCGATGCAAAACCCTACTTTCCATCCTGTCACATGAAAGGTTTTGCCAAATGATCCGCATACGAATGCCTTTTCCCTCAACTCTTCATGTCCTATGAGAGACAGATGTTTTCTCTCGTCAAAAGTGATATGCTCATATACTTCATCGCTGATCACAAAGATATTTCGATCCCTTATCAGTTGGGCCAAACGATCCAAATCCGAAGAAGACCAAACATAGCCGGAAGGATTGTGAGGAGTGTTGATTACGATTGCCTTGGTTTTAAAAGTCACGGAGGAAATAACCCTTTCCCAGTCGATTGAAAAATCGCCTTTTTTCAAAGGAATATGAATGGGAATTCCACCACTGAGGAGAATAGCAGGCTCATAGCTATCATAAGCAGGCTCCAAAATCAAGACTTCATCACCAGGCTTAACCACCGCTGTGATCGCACAAAAAATAGCCTCAGTAGCCCCTGAAACTATACTGATTTCAGTTTCTGGATTAGGTCGATATGCATGGCAACGCGCTGTTTTGACTGATAGGACATCTCGGAGCACAGAAACACCCGGCATCGGTGCATATTGATTAAATCCTTCTCTTGTGTACTTGGCCACCAACTCCAAGAGTTTTGGATCCGAATCAAAACCAGGAAAGCCCTGAGATAAATTGATGGCATTATGATCTTTTGCCATTTGAGACATGACCGTAAATATGGTGGTACCTACATGGGGTAATTTTGATCGAAGGGGCATGAATTAAATTTATGCTACAGAAAGCATCTAAAATGAAGATTTAACTTGTAAGTATTAATTCTTAATTTGATAAAAATAACCGAGCAATGAAACCCTTTCCAATTTTTCTAACCCTATTACTACTTTCTCTCCATTCGATAGCCTACTGTCAAGAGCCGATCAAACTCTTGCCTGAAAACCCTCACTATTTCGAATACGAGGGAAAACCTTTGGCCCTAATTACCTCGGCTGAACATTATGGTGCCTTGGTGAATTTGGATTTTGACTTTGAGAAATACTTGAAGACACTTCATCAAGAGGGCATGAACTATACCCGGATTTTTATGGGAAGTTATTTTGAAATAGCTTCTACCAGCTTTGGGATCAAATACAATACGCTAGCACCAGAGAAAAACCGGGTAATCACACCCTGGAAAACCGTGGAGCGTGACGGAAGAATTTTGTACGACTGGTCAAGTTATAATCCCACCTATTTTGAGAGATTACATGAGTTTATGAAGCTGGCTGAGGAGCTCGACATCATCGTAGAAGTTACTTTTTTCTCTTCCATTTACACAGATGAACACTGGGAAATCAACCCGCAAAACCCTTTAAACAGAATAGATTCAGCAGCTCCACTTGAGCGAAAACTGGTACACACTACTCAAAACGGATCCTTACTCGAACTTCAAAAGTCTTATGTCAGCAAGTTGGTAACAGAACTCAATCCATATTCGAATTTCTTCTTTGAAATCCAAAATGAGCCTTGGTCCGACCGAGGCCGATCCATCCTAAATCTGAAAAATCAATATTCATTAGATGCTGACTGGACAGAAAAAATCGACATCGCTGACTCACTTTCCTTGGCTTGGCAAGATGAAATGGTCAAAACCATTGTAGAAACAGAAAACGGCCTTCCCAAGAAGCACCTGATCGCCCAGAACTATTCAAACTTCTACGCACCGCTTTCCAAAATATCTGAACATATTTCTATTCTAAATTTTCACTACAACTGGCCCCAATCTGCCACCATGAATTATCATTGGGATCGGGTAATTGGCTTTGATGAATCAGGGTTTGCCGGAAACTCCGACATGGTTTACCGAAGACAGGCTTGGGCATTTTTATTTTCTGGCGGAGGACTTTTCAATAATTTAGATTATTCATTTTTCACCGGAAAAGAAAATGGCACACTTGTAAATGAAGCACCTGGTGGTGGTAGGGTGAGTCTTAGAAAGCAGTTGAAAATCCTCCATGACTTCTTCCATTCCTTTGACTTGAAATTCCTCACTCCTGATCAGGATGTGGTAATTGGGTCTCCTGGATTTCTAACCTATGCCATGAAAAATGGAAATCAGGGGTATGGAATCTTTGTAGTCGAGGCAGGAGAACAGTCCAGCTACCTAAAACTGAATGTACCGCCGGGAACCTATCGAGTGGAACTACTCAATACCCTGACGGGTGAATTGAAGAATATCCGCAGCTTTCAAGTCACGGTCGAAGAGCTGATCTTAACCCTGAAGCTTAATCAAGGCGAGATCGCCGTCAAACTGATTAAAGAGTGAGACAAAAATTTCAAGGTACATTAACCGCTTTTGACTACAATCATTGGCAATACCACTTCCCTGTGCCGGATGAGGTAGCTGAGGCAATGATTCGTGGTGATAACCGGAGAGTATTGGCTTGGTTTGAAGAAGAGGGTCCTTTCCATGTCGCATTGATGAAAGCCAAGGAATATTGGTATATTCTAGTTTCAAAAAATCTTAGAAAAAAGCTCGGGCTAAATGAAGATAGCCCCTGCAATATTTCGCTAGAGCAAGATCAAAGCGAGTATGGTCATGAAGTCCCTGAAGAGTTTGAGGTACTTTTGGATCAAGATGAAGAAGGTCAAAAATATTTCGACTCCCTTACTCCAGGAAAGCAGCGATCATTAATCTATTTGGTCACCAAAGTAAAAAATCCAGAAAGCCGAATGAAAAAGTCTTTGGCCATCTTGCATCACCTCAAAGTGGCCAAAGGGAAACTGGACTTCAAACAGCTAAATGAATGGATCAAGCATTACAATAACCTTTAGGAAATCATGAATCAAAAAGCCTTTGAAAAAATCCGAAAAATAGCATTTGATGCCTTGGAGCAGGTTGATCGGGAATCTCTGACCGAATCCTGGGAAGATGCAGTTGTAAAAGAATCAGAGAATCAATTTTTGGTAACATTCAAAACATTTGAAAATTTGATCAAGGGACCTCTGACCGTCCTGATTGACAAGAAAACAAAGGAAGTATTGATGATTCAGCCAAGAGGATAAAAAAAGGGGCCGAAGCCCCTAGTACATCAATCAATCATTTTTTTCTAAACCCAATTTCAGGCGCCTCGCTTGGCGATTGGCTTCTTTTTTGGGTCTGCTTGCTCCGAAAGTTCCACGATTGATTTTTCCTCGTTTAGATTTCAAATCTCCTTTTCCCATAAGAACTTAGGTTTTTGTTTCACATACGTGAAATTAAAAAACATAGCCATTCGAGTCAATTTTGAGACAATTGATAATGTCGAAGGCAAAAATCATTTCTGAATTTCCTAACTTACCTCATGCAGCAAAGCCTACAAATCAATATTGATCTCGGAGAAGGAGTCCCTCATGAAAATAAACTGATCCCATACCTTCACGCTGCCTCTGTAGCCTGCGGTGGACATTACGGGGATCGAGATAGTATTCGGAAGACGGTGATAGCTTGTGGCGAATTGGGAAAAAAAGTAGGAGCTCATCCCTCCTATCCTGACCGGAAAAATTTCGGCAGAAAATCTTACCGGATACATCGGATGCAATTGCTGGATACCTTACTTGAGCAAATCCATTTATTTCAAGAAGTAATTCAAGCTCAGGAAATGGAGTTTGACCATATCAAATTTCATGGGGCGCTCTACAATGATGCAGCATCACAGCCAGAGCTTGCCAACTGGTTGAGTGAATTTTTATATTCTGAGTTTCCGGAGATTCCCGTCTTCGTACCTCCTTTTTCAGAAATGGAGCGAGCTGCAGAATTTGTGGGCCTAAAAACCAGAAAAGAACTATTTGGAGACCGAGCTTACACTGATCAATTATTATTACTGCCAAGAACTGAAAATGGAGCGCTTTTATCAAATTTAACGCAGATTGAAGCTCATATCTTTCCAATCTTAAAGGAATCAAAAGTCCATACCCTAAACGGCAAAGAGATTAAAGTATCGGCAGAAACGATCTGCTTTCACGGAGACAATCCCGGGATTCTTGATTTTCTTCCCAAAATCTTTATTAAATGGTAGTCAAAAGACCAGAATTAAGGAAAATCACCCCAAAGATATGGGAGTTGTTTTGGGAGGAAGAACCCTCAAGCAGCCTCCGCAACAATAGAATCAGCCTAAAAAAATGGCTGGATAATCAACACCAATCAGAAATCTTTGAAATCAGACAGGGGTATCAGACTATCAGTATTGTTTGGAAAA
>LJXT01000129.1 GCA_001314815.1 Algoriphagus marincola HL-49 | reverse complement strand
TATTTTTTGATTTTTATTGGTCAGATGGAATCTTGGACGATTAAAATAATCATTTCCCTGTGTGTTTAATGATGATTTTAATCGTGTCGATTTCATATGGTTATGATTGGTTTTCAGCAGTCACATGGTCTGTCCCGAACACGATTCGGGAGAATCTCGCATTATTGACCGCCATCCCAAGTGCGTGGAGTCCTTCATGCCTATCTGCCTCCGACAGGCTCGATCTCATCCTTTCTTAAATACAAATCTGTTTTCCCCTACTCCGAATTTTTCTTTGGCTCCCGGTACGTTTTGATAGATATGCTCTACTCTATCAAAATCAGCACCTCTATTCAATCGAACTATTTCAATCGCACCATTTCTTTCTAATTCTTCGGAAAGTTCATCAGGGGTAATTCGAGTATTGATTGGAACCATCACATGGTCAAGCATATAAAAAATTCGATTCGGGGGTAAACCTAGCCCCTTCAGGGTTTGCTGGGCAAAAGGTTTTGGCACTTTACGAAGTATTGCCCTTAGAATTTCAATTTGATCCCAAAAAATACCTCCTGGTTTCTCGATTAAATATTGCCAACCCCATCCACCTGATTTTAATACCCTCAGCTGTTCAGAAATGCCTTTTTTCCAATCTTCTGTATGATGCAACACCCCGTTGCTGTAAACAATATCGAAAGTATCCTCGTCAAAGGGCATTTCTAATACTGATCCTTGTACAAAATCTACATTTTCGATATTGGCCATGGAAACTCTTTTTTTGGCATCTTCCAGCCCTATCTCTGAAAAATCAATCCCTGTACAAGCCTTAGAGCCTAGTAATTTCCACGCTGTGGTGTACCGACCACCCCCACAGCCTTGATCAAGCACGGTCAACTTGCTTAAGTCTGAAAAAGATATTCCATTTCGGTTCAATCGAAGTTCCAGTAACTTTTTGGCTTCCTCGAAATAGCTTTTGGAGTCAAAAGCACTGAATAAAGTCCCATAATGTTGCCCTGTATGCACCTTTATTTCTTTGGCAAAGGTATCATCAGGAGTATATTCAAGTGCTCCGGAAAAGACTCTCTCATAATTCCCCATAGCTACAAGGCCCATTATTTTCTCTTTCAACTCTAGGAGTGTAGTAGAAAAATGGCTGATCGGATCCTTGTCGAGGTGAATATTATCCTCAAAATCATGAAATAAAAAAGGGACAGTCAGTGTCCTAAGAAAGTTCATGGCGGGAGTTTGTGGCAAGGTATCTAAAAATGAAATTAAGTTCTTTGGTGCTTCGCCGTAAGTACCTTCTTCGATGCAGTCTACTATATCTTCTAGTCCTCGAGCATCTCTAATATCAAAATCACTTCTAACCATACTGTTATATTTTAGTCAATACATGATTGTTTTATGAAAACGAAGTGGTAAAGAAGCCAATAATTCGGCTATTTTTGTACCGGCATTCCCTCCTCCATATACATGAGATGAGTTTGCTTTTCCGTTTTGCTGATGAGATTTGATTGCGTCATAAATCAGATCTCTATTATAAGTCACATCGAGGACATTATGACCTCTATCTCGAGCATTTTGCCTACTTCCAATATTCACTACCGGTACTCCTAAGTAGGCACACTCTCGAATTCCCACACTACTATTGCCTATCAACCCTTTTGAATTGATCAATAATCTCAAAAAATCATTAGGCTCCATATTTTTGAAAAAATGGAAGTTTTCCAAATCATGCATTTCTCTAAACGCTCTGATGCCGGTACTTGTACCATCTGCTCCTGCATCAACATTTGGCCAAAACCAAAGAACAGGCTCATTGAGATTGTACACTGCATGAAGGGTCTCTTCAATTTGGGCCCTTGATTTTTGAATCTCAGTAGTGACCGGATGCTGCATAACCACCCAGTATCCTTTGGACAAATCAGGCTTGGAGCCCACTCCCCCATATTTGAGATATGGGTCGAAATTAAAATCAGGTCGTTCGAGAATTCTAGCTGCTAAATCAATACTTGGACAACCTGTATTAAATACATATTCTGGATCTTCTCCAAGTCTAATTACCCGCTGCTGCGCACTTTCAGATGCGACAAAATGATAATCAGCAAGCTTAGTGATAGAATGCCGTACCTTTTCATCAATATTTCCAGTCACTTCTCCACCTTGTACGTGGGCGAGCGGAATATTCATATAGCTAGCAGAGATAGCTGTTGCCATGGTTTCAAACCTATCTGCAACCGTGACGACTATATCAGGAGATAAATTATCAAAGACAGTGGATAATTCAAGAATTCCGATCCCGGTAGTTTTGGCTGCTGCAGTGAGATTCTCTCCCTCTAGGACATTGAATACCTTAGCTGCAATCTCAAAGCCGTCATTTTGGATATAATTGATAGCAGACCCATATCGGTCTAAAAGTGCCGAGGCCGCGACTACCAATTGAAGCTCCAAGTCAGGATGCTCCTTGATAGCTTGAAGGGCCGTCATAATCCTGGAATAAGATGGCCTTGCAGTGACTACGACACAGATTTTTCGTTTGTTCATATTAGCTTTCAAGATCCTCCCAATTTAAAAACCCCCACTGAGAAAGATCTTTGTTTATTTTTTTCCCAATTACCTCGGCGTAGTCCTTTGCATCTATTCCAAAGCCTTTCGGTTTTTTGCTTTCCAAAAATTCAGGCTGGATGATGTCTCCTTTTTTCAATGGACGATTGACAGCCAAACTTTTTTCAAAAATCTTTTTTAAATCTTGAAAAGGCTTGATCTGAGTTTTATCGATAGGGTTTTTCAATGCTTTTTGAATAGCCTTAATGCCCTTCACCATTTGCTCTGTCTGATCTATAGTGATACTGGCAAGAGTATCAGGCCCAAACTGTCTTTTATCAAAAACAACATGAAATTCAAATATCTCTGCTCCTAAAGAGGCAGCTGATAGACTTGCAAAAATATCTCCGCTATGATCAGAAAAACCAATGGGCAATTGGTATCTGTCCTTTAACTCTTGGATTACATTGAGTCCCCATTGCTCTGGAGCAGTGGGGTAAGCTGTTGTACATTGTAAAATAGATAGGGAGTTTCCATACTTTTTCAAAAACTCCACTGTTTGATCCAATTCCTCCCAGCTACTCATCCCTGAACTCAGAATGAGAGGTTTTCCGGTTTTGGCAATTTTTTCAAGCATTAACCAGTTGGAAACCTCACCAGACCCTATTTTATATCGCTTTACACCAATTTCTTCGAGCCAATCGACTGCGAGATTGCTAAATGGAGATGAAATCAGTTCTATACCATGAGCATCAGCGTGCGCCTTGAGGCCCTTCCATTGATCCAAAGAAAACTCCATTCGCTTCCAATACTCAAATCTGGTAGCATCCTGCTTTGAAAATTTCACCCGAAATGGCTCATGGATTGAACTCTCAGCCTCGGCAATGTGAGTTTGGAATTTAATGGCGTCAACCCCTGTAGCAGCTAATGCTTCAATGTAAGCATAGGCATTTCCAAGGCTTCCATCATGGGCTTGGGCTATTTCCGCGATGATCATTTTATTTTTTGCTTTTTGGAAAGAAAGACCAGTTCTTTTTTCAAATGAAATACTCTTAGCCAGATTTCGAGAATCAATAATGAAAATAGAATACGTGCATAGGTACCATTTGATCGCTGTCTATGCTGCTGAAGAATGGAGCGAATTCCTTCCTTATTAAAATTAAAATAAGAATCGGATAAACCCTCATCAAGAAACGATTCTAATTGATCTCCCCATGGACCTTGTAAATAAAGCCAATAAGGAATCGTAAAACCACGCTTGGGTGGATGCCAAGATTCGCCACTATAGTCAGAAAGAAGCGACTTACTCAACTCTTTGTCCACCCCATTTGGCATCAGTGATTCCACTGGAACCTTAGACAGGAAGTCAACTAACTCATGATCGAGAAAAGGAGCTCTCACTTCCACCGAAGAGTGCATAGCGGCACTATCTACTTTAAAAAGAAAATCTCCAGGGAGTCGGGTTTTAACATCCAGTCCAAATGTAAGTTTCTCAAAATTCCCTTTATAGTCTATTTCGAGTGACGGGATCAAAGATTTTGGATAGTTCTGCTCTTTTCCTGACCGAAATATAGATTGAAAAAGACTCCCGCCAGAGAGATTATGACGTGAATATAAGCCCTGCCATCCATTGAGTAAAATCCTTTTTTCGTCATTGAGAAAGGACATTAGTTTGCCAGAAAGGGCTGGATTCTTGACTGAGAATGCCCAATCAATAAACGGTTGCCCACCTGGTATACTTTTTCGCTTCAGTTCCAAATATCGATTTGGCCGATTATAGGAACCGAATATCTCATCCCCTCCATCTCCTGAAAGCATCACCGTATAACGATCCTTAATTTGCTCCGTTACCATGAAACTGGGAATTAATGAAGCATCTGCCAAAGGCTGAATATCAGTAAGTATTTTACCCAATACTTCGAGAGAATCTGTGTTTACTGGAACAACCTCATGCTTTATCCCCAGTTTTCTAGCTAAAGACTTTGCTCCATCTGTCTCATCAGTGACCTCTTCATTAGTAGCCATGGTCACAGCTTGCAAGTCTGGTTTGATCTCATGAGCTATAGCGGTGATCAATCCAGAATCTACTCCTGCACTGAGAAAAGTTGCTACCGGTACATCAGCATGCAGTTCTCTTTCTACTGTTTGGAACAGTTTCTCTTTTGTCTGTTTTTTCAGCGAATCAAAATCAATATTTTCCCCAACTTGGGTAGGGTATTTGTAATATTGACCCCAATTCTTGGCTCCATCTTTGGAAATCGAAAGTGTAGAGGCTGGAGGAAATACGCTTACCTCTTGATAAATAGAATGATGTAAATTGATATAAAGATACTCGACAAGGTCTATGACAGCATCCTGATTAATCGTCAACTCCCTGGGATAAATGGTTCTCAGAGCATTCAACTCAGAGGCAAAATAAAAATCATCTCCATGATTTATAAAAAAGATGGGCTTCTCTCCAAATCGATCTCTTGCTATAAACAGCTCTTCATTCTGCTCATCCCAAATAGCAAATGCGAACATACCCGTCAGGAACTCACAAAGTGCTTTTCCCCAATAAGCATAAGCCGCCAGAATTACCTCCGTATCGGAAGTTGTTGTGAATTCGTATCCCTGTTTTTGCAAAGAACTTCTAAGCAGCTGGTAATTATAGATTTCACCATTAAATATGATTCTCAATCCCAAATCCGCCCTGTAAAGCGGTTGATCAGCTGCCTGAGAAAGATCAATGATGGAAAGCCTATTATGCCCCAAGATCGCAGAATCTCCTCTCCAAATCCCCTGAGCATCAGGACCTCTATGATTCTGCAAATCCAAAGCGAGCTTTAGCCTTTTTTCATCATCATTTGATATAGAACCTTTAAGAGAATATTTTCCGACTATGCCACACATAGACTAGGATTCAAGCGCATGTAAATAGTTTCTTTCCCAAGCCTGATAATCATGCCAGTTTGAAAGCCAATCTCTCATTTCCTCATCACTGATAGTATTACTGTACTTTTTTGTGAGAAGCTTATCAAAAGTTTCCACCCAACTGGAAATACTATTTGGTTCCATTACTAATTCTGCAAAGGGACAGCCTGATACTACATCAGGTATTCCTCCCGCATTTGAGGCTAATGCGAAATTTCCGCATTTGACAGCTTCAGCAAGCGAAAGGCCAAAGCCTTCTTGCCACAAAGAAGTGAAAAAATAAAAATCTCCTATTTGGAGATATTTAGGTAATTTTTCGTTGGACACCTTACCAAGTTGATGCCAATTGGGATAAGAAATGGATTCATCAGGTTCGTGCCCAATGCTTAAAACTTGAAGGTTGGGATATTTTTTCAAAAGAACTGCAATCACCTTTTTGAACAAGTGAAAACCTTTTACAGGCCGAGAATTGGCCATCCAAATGATAATGGGATTGTCAACAGAAAAGCCTAATTCTTCTCGCTGCTTGTGTTTTTCAGATCTAGAAAGCGGGAAGAATAGGTCACTACGCACACCATTTCCCACAACAAATGAAAGCGGAGGATGCTGATGGTTTGCTTCGAAAGTCTCTAGATAGCCTCGCTTTGTCAAAAAAAGAACTTTATCAACTCGATCAGCAAGATAAGGACCCAGCAATAGTCGATGTCCATGAAAAGAAAAAATAATTTCCGAGTGCTTGGGAAGATTAGGCTTGATGGAAACGAGAGCTTCCAGCAGGTTTTTATCATCCATCACGAGGATCTGAAGAGGCCGAGATAAGGATCCAAAAGAAAGGACTGCGTCTAAAAATTTTCTGTAGCGAAAAGCTTGAAGATTGTTTCTTAAAAAGAGCTTTAAAAGCTTCCCAGGCTGCCTCTTTTCCGCGAAAACATGAAGTTGATCTGGAGAAGGAGTTGGAGAAATAATTCTATCAAAATATCCTGTTTTCTCCTGAAATCTTTGAATTCTATTGGTCCAACTCCCAATACTTCTAGTGGGTAGACCAATTGGGGAAAGTAAGATTTTAAAAAATTGCCTTTTTTCTTCTTTGATCAAAATTCCTGTAGTTCTACCATTCTTTTGAAGACCTTACTAGAATTGACAAGTGATTCAAAATTCCCTTCACCCACTATATCTCCTGAATCCAAAACGAGTATTTTATCCGCTTTCTTCACCGTACTGAGTCTATGGGCTACGATGATAATGGTGTATTTCCCCCGAAGATTATCAATATTTTCCTGGATTGAGCGCTCAGTCTCGCTGTCTAATGCTGATGTGGCCTCATCCAGAATCAAGACGTCTACATTTTTATATAGTTCTCTAGCTATGGAGATCCGTTGCTTTTGCCCACCACTCACCAACATTCCATTGTCTCCCAATTTCGTGTTTTCCTTTTCAGGAAGGGAATTGACGAAGGTATTGATATTAGCAAGGCGAATTGCTTCCTCAAATTTCGCTAAATTTTCTGGAGATCGCTCATCCCAAAATGTCACATTATTGAAGATATTATCATTAAAAATGACTGGCTCTTGAGTGATGTACCCGAATCGCTTTCGGTAGGAAGCTTTATCAAAACTACTTCGAGTTTGTCCGTTGATAAGAATTTCACCGGATACAGGTTCCAGGAGTCCGATAATTAAGTTTACCATTGTAGTTTTGCCACTTCCTGAGCCTCCCACCAAGGCTAGTGTTTTGAGTCTCTCTACTTCTAAATTGACCCGCTTTAGCACAGGTATATCCGGCTTATATTCGAAGGACAGATTTTGAAGTTGGATTTCTTTGATTTGTTCAATTTCAGGCTTTTTTCCAGTAGACTCTTTTAGCGAACGAAACTCCTCCATCAATTCCATTGCCGCAACTATTCCTCCATAATGCGCGACAAATCCTTGCCAACTAGTTTGAAGTGATATGACATAGTTTAAGGCTCGGTAGAAGAATAAAAGTGAGGCAAGAATAGTCGCCATCTGACCTCCCATCAGATTGACCTGCACCAAAATCACCACAGCTACAATAATGAGAACTATCGGCTCTCGAGTAGAGGAGAGAAAAGCATTGTAAACCCCAATTTTACGCTGCTGAACTTCTATGGAGTCAATAATAGCCTTCAACTTCAGCTTATACTTGGCAAAGTAATCTGTAGCCTTCAAATACTTAAAGTTATGAACTGCCTGAATCAGATAGGACTGAAATTCATGGTTGAATGCAGTCACACCAACCGATGCCTTCTCAGTAAATCGAAAAATGATCTTAAAAAGAAAATTGGAAAGGTATCCACCAATACTAACTAGGATCGCAAACTGAAAATTGGAAAGCATCGCTAGCGTCACGTAAACCGACAGCAATACCATGAATTGTATGGTACTGAAATAAGTCAAAAAACTATAAGTAACCTTGAACACTTCGCCGGAAAGAGTGTTTTGAATTTTACCTGCGTCAAGGTTTACAAAGTTTTTGTAGCTCATTCCGCCAAGTCCTTCTACCATTTCATACCGGAGCTTTTTGACAAATTCCATCTGAAGTTTTGTCTTCAAAATCCCATCGAAAAACTTCAAAATTGACTTCAGGACGAATAAACTGACCATCACGCCCAGTATAACATTGAGATTCAGACCAAAGCCCAACTTCTCAATCCAGTCTAAAAGAAAGTCGAGATTCCCAAGGGCTTGTCTGTTTTCATCGGTGATCCCATCTGAGGCTATGGTAAATACAGGAATAAATAGTGCTAAACCAAAGCCGTCCAATAAACCTACAAATAGGCTGGAAACTATCAGAAGAATGACCTTATTACCTAGATACTCGTAAAAAAACGAGAAATATCTGAAATACTTAGTGATGAAACTTTTCAAAAATCTTAATTAAATACGAAATCGCTTTTTCTGTTTCTTGTCAGTATCGTAGTATCCATACCCATATCCATATGAGTATCCATACCCTCCATATGACACTTTAGTGGCATCCAAGCCATTGAAAATTGCATAGATATTCTTAACCCCTTTCTGCTCTTTCAGCCCATTTACTGCATCGATGAAGGATTTATCGGAGTAGTTTTGTCTAAATACAAACAGGGTGAAATCCACAAGTGTAAGTAGGTCGAGGGTTTCCGAAACCAAACCAACCGGTGGCGTATCCAATATGATTACATCATATTCAGCCTTCAATTCATTGATCAACTTCTCAAAATTGACTGAAAACAGAAGTTCTGATGGATTGGGAGGAATTGGTCCTGCCACGATTAAGTCAAGGTTTTCATAATTGGAATGCTTGACCACCTTGGACCACTCATCTTCTTGTCCACTTAGGTAGGTAGATAGCCCGATATCATTTTTCAAACCAAAATCATCATAGATTTTAGGCTTTCTCATATCACAGCCAATTAATATGGTCTTTTTGCCCGTCAACGAATAGACTGATGCTAAATTCATTGCACAAAATGTCTTTCCCTCACCTGAAATGGTGGAAGTAATCATAAAAGTCAGTTGCTTTTCCTTAGGCACCAAAAACTTAATATTAGATCTCAAGGAACGGAAACCTTCTGCTATTCCTGATTTGCCATTTCCAAAAACCACTAGATTCTCCTTTGTCTTATTAAACAAAATTGTAGACAAAACAGGAACTTTGAGTTTTCGCTCAAGATACTTAGGTTCTTCTATTTTGGTTCGGAAAAACTCCAAGGCAAACACTACCAAAATAGGCAAAAACAAACCAGCAAAACCAGCTAGCAGGTAGTTTCTGGTAGGCTTTGGTGAGATCTGAAGCATTCCTGCTCTAGCATATTCGATGATCTTGTTAGCAGGTGTATTTGAAGCTTTTGAAATCGCAGACTCTGCCCTTTTCTCAGAAAGGAAATTGTATATATTCTCAGTCAGGGTGGCTTGACGCTGGTATTTAATCAAGTTCTGCTCCGATTGAGGAAGACTTCTGAATGATGATTCAATAGTTTTTTTTCTATTCTCAAGATCATTGATAGTCATGAGGTTATTGCCCTCCACATTAGTCAAGATCTCTTGGATAGATGTATTCAAGTCGGCAAGTCTTTGATTAGCTGCCCGCACTTGCGGTGACAGTTCTGTTTGAGTGGCAAGGAGACGGGACCTTTCTACCTGTACTTCCAAAAGATTCTCTATCAATCCATTAAGATACGGATCATCGATCCCCAACCCCGATGGAACAACGATTTCGTTGTAATTCTCACGAACCAAATAATCTTTCAGGCTTTGATAGTATCGACGCTTAAGACTAGCTTCTGCTATTTGTCTTTCGATATCAGTCAACTGATCAAATACTGCAGACGACTCGGTGGAAAGGTTGAAAATCTGATTGGATGATCGATAGTCTTGCAATTGATCTTCAAAGGAACTTAAAGAATCCGCAACACCCGCTACCTGACTGTCGATAAAATCAATTGTTCTATTGGCAATTTCATTTTTCTCCTGAAGCTCAAGTTCAAGATAAGTCTCCATCAGCGCATTGAGATAGGTTTCTCCTTTTGCCCTATTCCTTACCATGAGACTCAAATCAAGAATGGAAGACCCCTTTTGCGACAACTCAACGATCAAACCCAAAGAATAAACATTCACTAAATAATTTTGATCTCTAAGGATAAAGATGGAACTCCCCTCATTTGAGGCTGCAGTATTGTTTATCCTCACTTTGATTTGAGGAGTTTCTACCCACTCACCAAATTTGAAAGTCTTAGATTCCAAATCACTGACCGCATCATAGCTTCCATCTGGAAGAAGCTGGGTGTAACTTTCTTGAGGAAAATCTATCGTATAATTCTCAGCATCAGTCCAAGTCACCTTTATTTGCCCATTGAGCAACTGAGGAGACTTCCAATCTACCTCTACTACAATCGGAGTCTTTTTATAGATTTCTTGAAGTATAAAAGTGCCCTGCTGATAGTATTCTACCTGAAAATCAAGCTTTTCAAGAGTAGCCTTAGCAATGGGGCGAGACCTGAGAATAATCATCTCATTGGTAAGCCCCATCCCCTGCTCCTGCATCATTGTTGGGTTTTCGAAAAGTGAAAGTCCCTTTTCATTTTCTTTAATGAAAAATTTGGAGGAGACCCTGAAATTAGGGGGAGTTGTTTGCGTGATATAGTACGCAATTCCTAATGAAATTAGCAAACTTGCTAAAATCCAAGGCCAAATTCTCAGGATCTTGGGAAAAATCGCCTTTAAATCAAAGGTGCTTTCTTCTTCCTGTAGGAAATCATTTTCTTCCTGATCTACAGACA
>LJXT01000128.1 GCA_001314815.1 Algoriphagus marincola HL-49 | reverse complement strand
TTTTGCAATCGCCAGGTATGATGTAGGAAAGTCCTTTAAGCGTGCATGGGATCCTGAAAGTCAGCCAGATCAGTGGGAAGCATTGATGGACTTGATAAAAGAGAAAAATCCAAAGAAGATCGGTCTGAATATGGCCAAAGACTATGGCCATGCTGATGGCTTGACAAAAACGGAATATGATTTTTTCATGGAGTACCTTCCTGATGCGATGCATGAAAATGTAGTTTCAGCACAAACACTCGCAGTAAGATGGCTTGAGACGAGGACTGAGCCCGAGATGGCCAGCTACCGTCATGTGCAGCAGCTTGCGAATTACATTATCCAAGAAGGATTGTCTGAGCGTGTCATTACCCCGGGCAAAACAACCACCGAAGACGTAGTTTGGTGGTATAGAGAGAAAATCAAAGGAATGAAGTTAGATACCTGGTTTCATCCCTCAGTAGATATTCAGCGAGCAGACCCTGATTCTGATGGTGCAAGCCGGTCTTTTTCTTCCCGCCCTTCAGAGATGACCATCATGCCTGGTGATCTGTTGCATATAGATTTTGGGATCACCTACCTTCGACTCAATACGGATACGCAGCAGCTTGCCTATGTTTTGAAACCTGGTGAATTTGAAGTGCCTGAGTTTTTGAATAAAGCTTTCGAAGCAGGTAATCGGGTTCAGGATATTCTGACAGAAAATTATGTTGCGGGACGGACTGGAAATGAGATTCTTTGGGCTACTCGCAATCAAATGGACCGAGAGGGTATTCGTGGTAGTATTTACACACATCCCTTAGGGTTTTATGGGCATTCCGCTGGTCCTACCATTGGGATGTGGGATAATCAAGGCGATACTCCGGGAGCAGGGGATCATCCACTTTATGCAAATACGGGCTATGCTATCGAGCTAAATGCCGTGGTTTTTGTGAAAGAATGGAATAAGGATGTGCGAATAATGCTCGAAGAGGGAGCCCTTTTTGATGGAGAAAAAGTGACCTATTACAATGGAAGGCAGCGTAAAATCTTGGCTATTCCTCGACAAACCAATTATTTGAATAATTAATCAAGAGGGGGCTTAATTGGCCCCTTCTTCTTTTTTCAGAGGTTTGTAATTCGAGGATCTGATGAAAAGTAAAAATACCAAGGCAGAAGCAGCCATAGCGGCACTCACTAGGAAAACCAAGGAGAAATTTTCTGCTTTATTGGCATAGAGAAATCCCGAAACAATGGCCCCAATACCTATACCGGCTTCCAGAAAAATGTACATGGTAGCGAGGGCTCTCCCGCGGAATGCATCTAAAGAAAGATCTATCACCCAGGCAGCGGTTGTAGGACTGTTCATTCCGACTGCCGATCCGAAAAGTACTCCTGCACCGAAAAGCATCCATTTACTTTCTGCGAAAGCAATCGCCAACATGGCTAATATCATCATGATGGATGCAGCCCGAAGTACAGGAACTCTACCATAACGATCAGAGGCTTTTCCAGCTATTAACCTGATTCCCAATGAGGAAAGCGTGAAAATGGCAAAAAATAAGCCTTTGTTTTCAATCCCAAGATGATTGCTCAGATCCGGGATAATTGTCAAAACCACTCCAAAAGAGAATACGCTTAGAAATAAGATCGTAGATGGAATCAAAACCCGCTTCTCGATGATTTCATTCTTTTTGAGCTTGAGTAGGGAAAAGCCCATTCGTTCGGGCTCTTCCAACGTTTCCTTAAGTCTGACTAAGATTAAAATCGAAAAAATGGCTGTAGCAGCAGAAGTGTAGAATATGTAATTCAATGGCCAAAAGGTAGCTAGCCATCCTCCAAGTGCGGGTCCTGCTGCCATTCCCAATGAACCGAAAAGGGATTGAATACCCATCGCTTCTCCCCGCTGGTAGAAAGGTACGATATCAGCGACGTAAGCGGAGGTGCCGGTAGGAGTGAAGCCTGCCGAAAATCCATGCACAAACCGCAAGAACAAAAATCCGCCAATAAAGCTCAGTACCGGGTAAAGCAAACTCACGACAAAGCAAACCACAGCCCCCACAATCATCACAGGGATTCTACCGATTTTATCAGCCAGTTTTCCTGAGAAGGGTCTCGATAGACCGGCCGACAGTGTAAAGAGTGAAATTATCAAGCCCTTGTAATCTTCTCCTCCCAAAGATGAGAGATAGTTAGGCAACTCAGGAATGATCATATTGAAGGATGAGAAAAAGAGGAAGGAACTCAGGCAGAGCAGCAAAAAGTCAATCGTGAAAAAAGAAGGAAGGATGGATTTTTGCATAAAACATTAAAAAAAGCCGGATTAACCGGCTTTAAAATTACTCTCTGTTTGCTTCTTCCTCGCTTTGAGCGAGTAAGAATGCCTTCATAAATTCATTTAAGCCACCATCCAAAACATACTGTGTATCAGAGGTTTCGTACCCAGTTCTATTGTCCTTTACCAATTTGTATGGATGCAGTACATAGTTTCGGATCTGTGAACCAAAATCTACCCGAAGTTTGGAAGCTTCAATTTTTGCAATTTCGGCATTCCGCTTCTCCAGTTCCATCTGATAGAGGCGGGACTTCAGCATTTGCATAGCCTTTTCCCGGTTGGCGAGCTGAGATCGTTCGATTTGACAGACCACCACGATACCGGTAGGTTTGTGTGTCAGTTGGACTTTGGTCTCCACCTTGTTGACGTTTTGTCCACCTGCACCGCCTGATCGGGAAGTTTGCAACTCAATATCAGCCGGATTGATCTCGATTTCTATCGAATCATCGACCTCGGGATAAGCATACACTGAGGCAAAAGAGGTATGCCGTCTTCCTCCCGAATCAAATGGGGAGATTCGTACCAGTCGATGCACACCTGATTCTGATTTCAAAAACCCGTATGCCAAGGGGCCTTCAAATTCCAAAGTAGCGGATTTGATTCCTGCCACTTCCCCAGGTTGGACATCTACTTCCCGAACTTTGTATCCATTTTTTTCACCCCACATGATATACATCCGCATGAGGATGGAAGCCCAATCGTTACTCTCTGTACCTCCTGCGCCAGGATTGATTTCCAGTACGGCATTGAGTTGGTCCTCTTCCGAGGAAAGCATCTTTTTCAGTTCGAGTTCCTCGACTGTCTTTCTAGCTTTCTCGTATTCAGTTTTAATTTCTTCTTCACCAACCTCACCGGCACTGTAGAATTCATATAGCACTTCTAAATCCTGAATGATTTGATCCAAGTCCTCATAAGAACTTGTCCAACCTTTTCGGATCTGGATTTGCTTCATTGTTTTTTCAGCCTCGTCCGGATTGTTCCAAAAATCTGGCTGTGAGGACACTGCCTCAAGATCTTCTATTTCTGCTTTCTTCCGATCGTAGTCAAAGATACCTCCTCAAAGCCGTGGTGCGAGCTTTCAAGTCTTTCAGTTGTTCTGAAGTCATTTTTCTAAGTTTAAATTATAAAGCTGCAAAAGTCTCAAAAAATTCTGCCTTTGCCAAGTAAAAATGTTCAGTTCATCCGCATTTGAATGATTTGAATTCGATTTCTACCCGTATGTCTGAATGTCTTGTAACGGACGGGTAGGAGTGCTAGGCCAGTTCCGACTAGAATACCTCCAACAATACTAACCCCTCGATCAATTGTGAGTTCGCCCTGCTGATATAAGGAATTGACTCCATCTACTGTGAAAAGTAAGACCCCAGAACCCAAAAGTAGGTAATTCAGCCCGCCTAAGGTCTTGTTTCTCCGGTCTTTATTCCTAATGTCAACCTCCAATATGTCCTCTGTAGAGATTATATTTTCGGATAGATAGATGTAGTCTGCTGTGAATTCCTTGATCACATCGGTGACATAGTAGCCAAGTTTGGCACTCTTGTAGGTTATTTGTTCTCCAACGTGGTATTTTATTTGGGATTTACTGTTGTTTCCTCGCTTCAAAAGTAAGAAGTCGCTGGATTGAGCCAAGCTGTTGAAAGTTATAAATAAAAATAACCCCAAGGCAAAAAGCAGTTTTTGGCAAAGGAGAGGGGAATTGGAAAAGTATCTTGATCTCATCAATCGAAAATTACATCAATCCCGCTAAATCCTGCAAAAAATAAATGAAAATCTTTTAGTCTAAAATAAAAAAGCCCGCTTGAACGGGCTTGAAGTATTAGGTAGATAGAATTTTGGCAACCCGAAAGTCATCATCATCTACCGATTTGTCATCTACGATTGCTTTTTTGATCGGGGTAAAAACAACCCGGTTGTTGATTAGACCTGCCATCACATCGTATTTTCCTTGCAATAGTCCTTCAATAGCTGCAACACCCAGCTTTGATGCAAGAAGACGATCAAAGGATGAAGGAGCTCCACCACGTTGCAAATGACCCAAAATGGTCACTTTAATATCATAATAGGGTAGGTGCTTTTTAACTTTTTCGGCTATTTCGGCGGCACCACCACTTTTTCCACCTTCTGCTACGATGACGATATTAGATGACTTTTTCGCTTTGGTTCGAATTCTTAGTTTTTCTACCAAGTCCTCGATAGGCATTTTTTTCTCAGGAATCAAAATGGCTGCTGCTGCTGAACCTATCCCCGCATTGATGGCAATGAATCCTGCATCTCTACCCATCACCTCTACGAAAAAGAGACGATCATGGGAAGTGGCAGTATCTCTGATTTTGTCGATAGCCTGGATTGCTGTATTACATGCAGTATCAAATCCAATGGTTGAATCAGTCCCTGAAAGATCATTGTCAATGGTACCGGGAAGACCAATCGCTGGAATCCCGAACTCTTTGTAAAACAAATGAGCACCGGTCAATGAACCATCTCCACCAATTACTACCAGCGCATCGATTCCATGAGAACGAAGATTATCATAGGCTTTTTTCCTTCCTTCTGTCGTGCGAAATTCTTCACTCCGTGCGGATTTTAAGAAGGTTCCACCTCGTTCCAAGACATGGGTGATGTTTTTGGAATCAAGCTTTTTGATATCATTCAGGATCATACCTTCATATCCACGGTATATCCCATACATTTCCAGATTGTAATAAAATCCAGCTCGCACAGCCGCCCGAATGGCCGCATTCATCCCCGGCGAGTCTCCCCCCGAAGTCAAAACTCCGATTTTTTTAATGACTTTAGTTTCCATTAGGCTTGAGTTAGCGCTTTAAACATGAGTTCAGCCGATGCGGGGTTTGTGGCTAGCGGGATATTATGTACATCACAGATTCTCATCAGCATTTGTACATCAGGTTCGTGAGGGTGTTTATCCAGTGGGTCTCTAAAGAAAATGACCATGTTGAGTTCCTTTTGCGCAGCCATAGCGGCGATTTGAGCATCGCCACCTATTGGACCTGATAATAATCGCTGTACCTCAAAACCGGCTTTCTGAATATGTGAGCCTGTGGTACCCGTAGCTACTAATTCTACATCTGCCTGATGTAAAATATCTTTGAAGCCACTTAAAAAATGGACCATGTCGGCTTTTTTGCCATCATGTGCTATGAGCGCAATTTTCATGAATTAAGTTTAATAGGTTGGGTCAAAGTTAGAAAAAAATCTCTTTTCCTATCTTTTGCCAGTTCAATAAACTGTTAAGTCGATTGAGGGAATTATTTTCTTTTCTTATCTGCAAGCATTACCAGAAAAGCATATTCCATAGCTAGTTCCTTCAGGGCCTGAAATCTACCCGAAGCACCTCCATGACCAGCCTCCATATTGGTGTGAAGCAGGAGTAGATTTTCGTCAGTTTTCAAGTCTCTCAGCTTTGCCACCCACTTCGTCGGTTCCCAATATTGTACCTGAGAATCATGTAATCCAGAAGTGACCAGAATATTTGGATAGGCCTTGGATTCGACCTGGTCGTAGGGAGAATAGCTGAGCATGTAATGATAATACTCTTCAAACTTGGGATTGCCCCACTCTTGGAACTCTCCAGTAGTCAATGGAATACTTTCATCCAGCATAGTCGTCACCACATCCACAAAAGGTACGGCTGCAATCACCCCGTCAAATAAATCCGGTCGCATATTGATTACAGCACCAATTAGTAATCCGCCGGCACTTCCTCCCATCCCGTACAAACGGTCTGCCCGCGTATAATTCTCATCAATCAAGTGCTTTGCACAAGCAATAAAATCTGTGAAGGTGTTTCGCTTTTTTAGGAGTTTGCCATCTTCATACCATTTCCTGCCCAGATCTTCTCCACCTCTTACATGCGCTATCGCAAAAACAAATCCTCGATCCAAAAGACTTAAGCGATTACTGGAAAAATAAGCGTCCGAACTGTAGCCATAGGAGCCATATGCATACAGTAACAACGGATTGCTTCCATCTGGTTGAAAGCTTGACTTTTTATAAACCAGGGAGATCGGCACCATGACCCCATCTTCCGCCTGAGCCCAAATTCTGGCTGATTCATAAAGTGTAGAATCATAGCCGCCTACGACTTCTTGTTGTTTCAGGAGTTTTTTCTCCCGAGTGACCATGTGATAGTCGAATATAGAGGCAGGAGTGACCAGCGAGTTGAAGCCAAATCGTAGGATTTCAGTATCAAATTCTGGGTTGTGTCCAATCCAGGCGGTGTAGGCTTCTTCTCCAAAGTCCAAAGCATGCCCTGGACTTCCATCCCAAGGTTTGATCAATAATTGGGTAAGTCCGTTGCTTCGCTCCTGTGAGACAAAAAAGCCTGAAAAAAGATCAAAATCCTCGATCAAGACATCCTCTCTGTGAGGAATGAAATCTTCCCAATTCTCCAATCTTGGGTTGTCAACCGGAGCTTTTACTACCTTGAAATTTTGGGCTTGGTGATTCGTTCTGATCCAAAAATGGTCTTCATAGTGGTCGGCAGCATACTCGAGGTGAGGAATTCTGGTTTGAAGAACCTTCCAATCACCCAACGGTTGGCTAGCATCGACAAATCGGATTTCGGATGAAATCGTGCTTTCTGAATGAATCAGTAGGAAGGCCTCTGATTTGGTTTTCAGTACATGGCAGGAAAATTCCTCGTCTTTTTCCTCAAAGATCAACTGGTCGTTTTCTGAATTAGAATACAATTCATGTCTAAAAATTTTATGAGCTCGAAGGGTTTCAGGGTCTTGTTTTGAATAAAAAAGGTGCTGATCATCTGCTGCCCAAGTGATATTACCGGTCGTATTGGGAATGGTTAAGCTAGAAGTTTCCCCTGTTTCTAGGTCTTTGAAAAATACCTCATAGATTCTTCTGCCTACCACATCCAATCCATAGGCTAGATATCGCTGATTATGACTTACCGCCAATCCACTCACTTGACAATAAGGCTTTCCCTCGGCAAGCTCATTCACATTCAGTAAAATCTCTTCATTAGCCTTCAAAGACCCTTTCTTTCGGCAGTAAATTGGGTACTCACAGCCTTGTTCATATCTCGAATACCAGTAGTAGCCCTTCTTGAAATAGGGTACACTTTGGTCATCTTCTTTGATCCGAGATTTCATCTCTTGGAAAAGTTGATCTTGTAGTCCTTCTGTTTCCTTTAATACTTCCTTTAAGTAGCTATTTTCTTCTTTTAAATAGTTAATCACTTCAGGGTTTTCGCGATCTCGCATCCAATAGTATGGATCGGTTCGTTCGTGGTCATGTGTTTTTATAATGTGATTTATCTTTTTGGCGATTGGTGCCTTCATATTTTTGAGATTTTGGGTTGTAAAGCAAATCAAAATGAAGGAGGAAGGTTCATTTTTTATTAAAATTCTGAGGTATTTTAATTTGGCTATTGTGAAAATTGAAAAAAAGAAAGTTATTAACTCTCTAATTATTAATCATCAACCTTAATCCAACGCTTATGGGAATGCTCAAAGAGTTTAAAGAATTTGCCATGAAAGGCAATGTGGTCGATCTTGCTGTCGGTGTGATCATCGGTGGAGCCTTTGGCAAGATCGTATCATCTTTTGTAAATGATGTTATCATGCCTCCAATTGGTCTAATGATCGGTGGAGTCAATTTTAAGAATTTATCCTATCCTCTCAAAGAAGCCGAGCTCGATGCAGCAGGGGAGGTTCTTACGCCTGCAGTCACCATAAACTACGGAATGTTTATCCAGAATGTGGTGGACTTTATAATTGTAGCTTTTGTCATCTTCTTGGCAGTAAAAGCCATCAATCGGATGAATCGCAAGGAAGAAAAGAAAGAGGCAGCAGCACCGCCGCCGCCAAAATCTGAAGTACTACTTGAGGAAATTCGTGATCTCCTTAAAAAACAATAAAAAAAGCTCCATTTGGAGCTTTTTTTATGGATTACGATTTTGTCTTTGCCTTTGGTAAATGCTTCTGGCAAATTCCCGATTGATGGAATTCAGCTGTAAAATTTGCTGGTAAGAGATTACCGTGGCTGCTTTCTGGACAAAGGCTTCTTCGTCCTCGATCAGTTTGCGCTGAAGCTCAAATCTCTTTTGAATTCGAGAAAGCGCATCTTCCTTTGACATCAAATTTGTACTTGTGCTGGGATTTAAGTCAGCAATCTCTTTTAATTTTTCTTCTCTTTGCTCATTGAACTCATTGAAAATTGGCCAAAAATTTTGTGCTTGCTCAGGACTAAGATCCAGCCTTGTCGTAATGAAGGCAATTCGAGCTGCTTCCAGTCTTTCACGATCAATTCCACGGCGTTGAGCCTGTACCGAAAGTATAATCAAGAAGTTAAGGATCAGGAATATTCCAAACTTTTTCATTGTTGCTGAGGTGATAGGTTTTCTTCTTCCAAAAACTTTTCGAAAATAGTCATCTCTTCTTCGAAAAGCTCATCGAGTAATTCATTTGGGTCTTCGCTCATTGCCAAAATATCCTCTGCTGTCCAATATTCCGAATCAATATACAAGTTGATATTTTCATCCAAAGCCACAGCAGGTGATGGGCTTTCAGAATTAGGTAGTAAGAAATAAATGGATATCGAAGCAAAAAACACAAATACTGCCGCCCATTTCAAGTATGAATAATCCGAACGGGATTTTGTCTTCGACAGGATTTGATCCGGTAGTCCTTCGAAATAGCCATCGGGTGCTTTGAATTCAGGTAATTTTGGTAATTTTTCCATTTCAATTTATTTGACTCTGCGAGAAGGGGAAGGTTTATTCAGATTTTAAATATTCTTCAATTTTTTTGACTGCATGATGATAGCTCGCCTTCAATGCCCCGATACTTGTTCCTGTCACTTCGGCCATTTGTTCGTAAGTCATTTCCTCTTGATATTTCAAATGAAAGACTAGACGCTGCTTTTCGGGCAGAGTCAGCAGAGCTTTAGCCAGCTTTTTTTCGATTTCATTTCCATCAAGACTTCCTTGCTGGTCAATGTAGGTTTCCAACTTTTCCTGATGATCGTCCACAGAGAAGAAAAAGCGCTTTTTCTTTTTTTCCAGAAAACTCAGGGTTTCATTCACAGCTATCCGATAGATCCACGTATACAGCCCGGAGTCTTCCCGGAATTTTTCCAAATGTCTGTATGCTTTGATGAAAGTATTCTGAGTCAGATCATCTGCATCCTCATGAATTAAAACCATGCGGCGGATGACTTGATAAGTACGACGCTGATACTGCTCAATCAAAATCCTAAAACCACGATCTTTGGTTTCAGGCTTACGAATAAGCCGAAGAATATCTTGGTCGTCAATTTGAATCATTGAATTTTAGACTTGACTTTTCATCTGTGGTTTACTCAGCTCACAAATTTTTATAAAAAATCCCATCCCAAAACTGAGGCGATCGAACGCATTCCCAAAACCAGGGTGAACAAAACGATCAGGTAAGAGAGAATCAGGTAGCTTTTTTGGCTTTTCGACTTACCCATGACAGCAGTTCGACTTGCCATCCATACGATCCAAACACTAACAAAAGGAAGAAGCACCCCGTTGGCTAACTGTGCAAAGGAGATCAACTGTACAGGTTTAATTCCCAAGGATGCAAAGATCAACCCCAAGCCCATCACGAGTAAAATAGAAAGGCGCATGGGTTTGGATTGTGTTTCTTGACTTTTTCCCAAAACACCACAAATGACCAAGGCAGCTGCCAAAGGTGCTGTGATTGAGGAGGTCAGACCTGCTGCTAGAAGCCCGAAACCCATCAAATAGGTCCCCATTTTCCCAAAAACAGCTTGTAAGCCATTTGCCACGGATTGGGCGTCCTGAATTTGCTCGCTCATATTGAATGTCCCGACGATCAAGATGGCCATGGACACTAAGCCGCCTAAAACAACGGCCAGGCCGATATCCCACCGCATCCAATGAAAGGCTTTTCGATCCTTCCACTTGTTTTTGCTCAAGGATGCATAGAGAAATAGGTTGTATGGAACCACCGTCGTCCCAATCAATGCAACCACATTGGTGAGATTATCAGAATTAAGTCTTGGGATAAAACCACTAGCCACTTTTGACCAATCTGGTGCCAAAGCAATAGCCGTCCAGATAAATGAAATGGACATCAAAATCACTAGGAAAACCAAGAATCGCTCAATGGATCGATATTTGGCAAACCAAAGCATAGCAAAGGCAAGCGATCCTATAAAAAGATTACCCAAGTCCAAGGATAGTCCAGCTAGATCAACTTTTGGCAAAGAAATAAATACTTCCAAGCCTAATCTAGCACCGGTGATATTTCCGGATTCGTAGGCGATGTTTCCCAACACAATCGCAGAAAAAATCAATAAGATTTGGATCGATTTATAAATGAAGGGACCTGTACTTTCCCTGACAAGCTCGCCCAGATCTCTTTGCGTAGCAATCCCAATTCTTCCTGAGGTCTCTTGAAGGACAATGGTAATCAATACGGATAAACCCAAAGCCCAAAGTAATTCAAAACCGAAATTGAAGCCAGCAAGTGTACAGACCATGACTGTTCCTGGTCCGATGAATGCTGCAGCTACAAGTGGTCCG
>LJXT01000099.1 GCA_001314815.1 Algoriphagus marincola HL-49 | reverse complement strand
GAGACGATCCTCGGGAGTCCATAGAGGCTAAATGGAGGGTCATCGGGATGGATCGTCAGGTATATTCCCACTTCCTCGGCTACAGGTACAATGGCATCCAAAAAAAGTCGTAAATGCTCCTGAAGTTTTTTCTCATCAATTCCATCATAGGTCTTCAGCATGTCTCTAAACTCATCCAAGGTATAGCCAATCTCTGAACCTGGCAGACCTTTTAGAATATTATCAATGATAAGCTGATGCTTTTCCGGGGAAAGGGATTGATAATACTGCTTGAGCTCTTCTATTTCTGCTGCCGAATATTCATTGAAGGCTTCCTCTCGCTCTAGGATAAACAGATCAAAAGCCTGAACTGCCTTTTTTTCGTAAAACAATGCCTTTGCGCCATTTGGAAGCTCTTTGTAAAGCTCCGTGCGAGTCCAATCCAAGATAGGCATGAAGTTGTAGCAAACGGTGTAAATCCCCTCTGATGCCAAATTTCGCAGCGTTTGCTGGTAATTCTCGATCAACTGGAGATAGTTTTCAGTTCGGGTTTTAATCCGTTCATGTACAGGCACGGATTCGACTACTGACCAAGTCAAGCCTGCATCCTCAATGATTTTTTTTCGCTTCTTGATTTCCTCAATCGACCAAACATCTCCGTTTGGAATGTGATGGAGAGCCGTGACAATGCCAGTAGCTCCGGCCTGTCGAATATCGCGAAGGCTTACAGGGTCATTAGGCCCATACCAGCGCATGGTTTGTTCCATTCTAGGAATCATAGTTTGATTATTTTGGGTTTAAGATTGAATTTACACTCCCGAGTAAGCACTAAATCCACCATCAACTGGTACAATGGTCCCTGTCACAAAGGCGGACGCATCCGAACAAAGCCATTGCAAAGTGCCTAACAAATCGTCCGGTTCACCGAATCGATTCATTGGAGTGTGAGTGATAATTTGATTGCCCCGGCTAGTCAAACTTCCGTCATTTTCAGTCAGAAGCGTGCGGTTTTGTTCTGTCAGGAAAAAACCTGGTGCTATTGCATTCACCCGAAACTGGGGGCCATGCTTAGTCGCTAACTCCACCGATAGCCATTTGGTCAAGTTGTCAATTGCAGCCTTCGCAGAAGCATAGCCCATGACACGAGTCATCGGTCGAGAAGCGGCCATGGAGCTGATATTCAATATGTTGCCTCTGTTTTTTTTGAGCATTAATGGAAGGAGTGCTTTGATAGGGAGTACTGTTCCCAAGTAGTTGAGATCCATTACCTTCCGAAGGGAAGGGAGGTCTAGGTCTAAGAAGTTTTGGTCTGGTGTCACCACTGCTCCGGGCATATTTCCTCCTGCGGCATTTATGAGAATATCCAATGAGTCATGTTCACCTTCAATCTCTTTCACTGCAGTTTCTACACTTTCCCAATCCATGACATCACAGGTATAGGCCTTTGCTTTCCCTCCGTTATTTTCGATTTCCTTGACGAGTGCTTCTGTTTTTTCTGGATTTCTTCCCAAAATCAATAGTTCGGTACCTTGGTTTGCTAGGTGGAGGCTCATGCTTTTTCCCAACACTCCGGTAGCTCCCGAAAAAGCGATTTTCTTTCCTGCTAGGTCAAATAGGTTTTTTGTCATCCCTAAACTTGAAAATTATCCGGTGAAAAATCAAAATAATTTTTAGCATTGTGATAGCAGATGTCTGCTACAATTTTACCCAACCAAGTTTCGTCCGCCGGTAGAAGACCTCTCTCTACATCAGTTCCGATGAGGTTACATAGAATTCTCCTGAAATATTCATGTCTGGGAAAAGAGAGGAAACTCCTAGAATCTGTCAGCATCCCGATGAAGCAGGAGAGGAGACTCATGTTTGAAAGCGTATTGAGTTGTATTTCCATCCCGTCAATCTGGTCGAGATACCACCAGCCAGAGCCAAATTGTAATTTGCCTTTGATCTTTCCATCGTTGAAATTTCCCGTCATGGTAGCAAAGACTTCATTGTCCCTTGGATTGAGATTGTAGAGGATGGTTTTCGAGAGTTGGTCTGTTTCGTCAAGGGAATTTAAGAATCCTGCCAGCGCTTTTGCCTGCTCAAAATCCCCAATCGAATCAAAGCCAGTATCGGGCCCTAGCGTACTTAATTGACGGGTGTTTGTATTTCGCAAAGCTCCAAGATGAAACTGCTGAACCCAGCCTTTTGCATGGTACATTTTGCAAAGAGCCTGAAGCGTTTTGAATTTGAAAAACTGGATTTCTTCGGGCTGAATACTTTGACTTGAACGAATACATTGAAATAGCTTTTCAATATTGAATTTTTCTGTTTGAAAAAAGACTAACTGCTCCAATCCATGGTCAGAAAGCCGACATCCATTTGCGTGGAAAAAGTCAATTCTGTTTTGAAGTGCAGCTAGAAGATCTTCATAGGACTGGATTTTTAATCCCGCTTGCTTTTCCAGCTTCTCTAGGTACGTATTGTAAATTGAAGGAATTTCTACCGAATAGGCTTTATCAGGTCTGAAAGCTGGATACATCTGAAGGCTAGAATCGGACTGTGAAAACTGTCTGTGGTTTTCCAGGCTATCCGTAGGGTCATCGGTCGTACAAACCACCTCCACATTCATTTTGGATAGCAGTCCCTGTGTCTTAAATCCAGGTTGAGCAAGTTGTTCATTACAGGTCTCATAGACTGATTTTGCATTCTCTTGAGATAATAATTCCTCCACTCCGAAGTAGCGCTTCAATTCCAGATGCGTCCAATGATACAATGGATTTCTTACGGTGTAGGGTACGGTGTAAGCCCATTTTTCAAATTTTTTCCAATCTGACGCACTTCCAGTGATATAGTTTTCATTTATGCCGAGCGTACGCATAGCACGCCATTTATAGTGATCTCCCGCAAGCCAGATTTGACTCAGGTTTTCAAATTGCCGGTTGGATTGGATTTCAGCGGGGGGAAGGTGATTGTGATAATCTATGATTGGCTGATTAGCAGCAAATTGATGATATAGTCGTTGGGCAAATTCATTGTGGAGAAGAAAATGTTCATTGATGAACTTGTCGATAGTGAATGCCTGGCTCATATTGAATTCTAATAAAAGATGATTCTAATTTATTGGGTTAAAGGCGCTTTTGATAATCAAACTACGCAAACGTTTTCGTATTTTGGGAGGGATCTGAAGAGAAGTTCACTTAAGAATTTCTAAATTTAAACCAACCCAAAATACCTTAACAATGAACTCCGGAATTAGCATCAAAGAGCTTGCTGCAGCTCTGAATCTTGCGCCTTCGACCGTGTCTCGAGCCTTGAATGACAGCTATGAAATTTCTGAGGCTACCAAGCAAAAGGTAATTAATATGGCAGAAAAGCTAAATTATCAGCCTAATCCTTTTGCCAGAAGTTTACGCGCAAATAAGAGTCGAACCATTGCCGTAGTGATTCCCGAGCGAATCAATAACTTTTTTGCCAAGGTAATTGATGGTATTGAAGAGATTGCGCAGGAGCATGGATATCATCTCTTGGTGTATAACACGCACGAAGATGTGAAAAAAGAAAAGAAAATCCTTTCACTTTTACAAAATGGCCGGGCTGACGCAATAGTCATGTCCGTGACCAGCCAGACCAGTGATACCTCACACCTTCAAAAAATCCACGAACGTGGGCTTCCTTTGGTGTTTTTTGATCGAATATGCGGAGAAATACCCACTACTAAATTTATCACCAATGACTATGAAAGCGCCTTGAAAGGCACCAATCATTTGATTCAACAGGGCTGTAAGAAAATAGCCTTTCTGACCCTATCTAAAGATCTGTCCATTACCAAAGAGCGGTATAGAGGCTATTCAGATGCCCTGAAAATGGCTAATCTGACACCCGAACCAACTTTCAGCCTGTATTGCAAGCACAGTGATGAAGATAATACTGAGTTGATATTGAAATTATTGCAATCTGAGAACCGCCCTGATGGAATTATCTCCTCGGTGGAAAAATTGGCTATCTCCACCTATCAGGCGGTCCGAAAAACCAATTTGAAAATCCCTTATGATCTGAAAATCATTACATTTTCAAATATGAGTATTGCGGGAATTTTGAATCCATCCCTGACCACTATCACCCAGCCTGCAGAGACTATCGGTCAGGAATGTGCCAAGCTTTTGATCAAGAAACTGACGCGTCCAAGACAGCCTGATTTTTTAGACCAAATCATTGTCATCCCCAGCCAAATTCAGATTCGTGAGTCGACCATGGCTAGATAAACTAAAGATTGATAAATAAAAAAACCGCAATCAAATTTTTTGATTGCGGTTTTTCATTTGCAAAGGTTTTAATACCCTGGATTTTGCGGGAAGGCTGATTCTCCTCCCTGAGCTCGATCTATCTGGTTTTGAGGAATTGGTCTTAACACATGGAAATCCTGAATATTTGGAGCCCCTTGAGGATTATAAAGTCTCACTCTTTCGACAAGATTGCCCCATCTTTTAAGATCTAACCATCGAGTCTGCTCTCCAGTCAGTTCTCTTGCTCTTTCCTCCATCAGAAACTCAAAGGTGAATTCATCCGGAGTGATCTCCATCTCAGACTCTTTTCCAGGCCAAGCGGCCCTTCTTCTGACCACATTGATGGTCTCTGTTGCTTCAGCAATTTTGCCTTGACGGAACTGTGCCTCAGCAAGTAGGAGATAGGTGTCCGCCAAACGCATGGCTAGATAATTTCTACCTCCTTGGAACTGCGTTCTGTCAACGCGTCCCGGATCCAGATGCTTGGTCAGCGCCGGAAAGAGTTTTTCATCATAGCGGCTTGGAACCAATACCTGATAGGGNGTCTTTTTGCCCGCTCTTCCTCAGACATTTCGAAGCCGGGAAGGAATATAGTGGTATCACCCGCTGCAAATGTTAAACTACTTTTAGTCTGGTCAAAAGTGGTGTTGTAGGTTCCCGGTCTATTCGATAAGTATGTGTCCTTGAAGGATTTTTTATATCTGCTGTCATTTTCACGATTTTGAAATACCGTTTCTAAAGCATAGACAGTGGGACGATATCTTTTGAATGGTCGTCCGTTCTCTGTATCCCGGATCATTCCAGGCTGGATGTCATATTCCATCAGGAAAAATACGTGCGCATTGTTCCCTCCACCGTTGGTCAGGGGGCTTCTAGAATACTGTACAGACCAAATGATCTCGTCATTGATTTCGTTTCCAAAGGCATGCACTTCTGCAAAATCATCCAAGAGTCTTAGGCCGGAATTGTCGATGACGTCTTTGAATAGATTTTCTGCTTTGGAATAATCATCACCGGCACCTGATGAAGAGGTGGCTTTGGTGACATACACTCTTCCAAGCAGATGCTCTGCAGCATACTTGGTCGCTCTTCCGTAATCGCTAGAAGCACTCTTATCCTCCAGATTGGGGATTGCTTCTTCCAAATCTTGAATGATGGCCGCATATATTTCCGATTCCGGGGTTCTGCTTACTTCATTGGTAGGAACAGTGGTTTCATTCATTCGAAGTTCTACTGGCCCAAAAAGTTGGACTAAGAGAAAATAATGATGCGCACGAATAAATTTTGCCTCTGCAATCCGTTGGCTTCGAACGTCCTCACTGAGTCCGGATACTTCCGGTGCTCGGTCTATCACCGAATTGCTTGTGTTTATTCCTCTGTAAAGTTCGTCCCATAGCTCCCTGACATGTCCGTTTCGGGTGTCAAATTGATTGGTGTAAGTATTCATGAATTTCCATGCACCATCAGCACCATTGGTATAGATATCTGTTCCAAATTCTGTCAGATTATTTCCTATTTCGGTACCGTACCAGATTCTCATGGTACTGTAGGCTGCATTTACCGCATCCTCTATTCCTTTAGGAGTATTTAGGTATTCTGTTCCGATTTGAGAGATGACATCCTCTTGAAGAGCATTTTCGCAAGAGCTTGCCAAAATCAGAGAGGCAGTGATCAGGCTATAGGAAGCAGCTCTTTTAATTCTATTTTTTATGTTCAAAGTTTCCATAATATTCTTCATTGATAATTAAAACTTGGCGTTGATACCGAATGTAAACTGAACCACCGGAGGAGTGATGTTGGCATTGACGACACCACCTTCTACCCCCTGTTCCCCATCGATAAATACTTCTGGGTCTATCCCCTTATGCACGCTTCGGTATTCTGAGAAAATGAATGGATTCTGAATACTTGAAAAGATTCGCAGGCTGTTGAATCCAATCTTCTCCAATGCGCCCTCATTCAAAGTATAGCCGAAGTTGATGTTTCGAACTTTGATAAATGTCCCGTCAAAGTAAGACATGGAGGTATTGTACTTTGGTCGCTCTTGGTTTTGATTGGGTCTTGGATATAGATTGGTTGGATTGGTCGGGGTCCAGTAGTCCACCGCCAAATTATTGTATCTTCCAAACAGGGTATTAAAATTGTCATGGAAAGCTGATCGAATCAGGGATCCAAATCTTCCGAAGATAAAGAATGAGAAATCAAAGTCCTTAAAGGTGAAACGGTTCGTCATCCCCATAGAGAAATCAGGAACGGCAGATCCTAAGAATTGGCGGTCATTGGCATTGATTCTTCCGTCTCCATTAAAATCCTCAATTTTGATTTCTCCGGGACTGTCACCAAATGAATTTGCCAGATCGGATTCTTCCGTCTGCCAGATTCCTACTTTTCGCAAGTCGAAAAATACGGTAAGTGGACGGCCAATGAATCTTCCTGCCGCAATATCATCCCCATTGGGAAGCTCTAGGATTTCCTCTCTGTTTCGGGTGAAAATCAAATCTGTGGACCAAGAAAAGTCCCCTTTTTCAATATTCAGAGTAGAAAGGTTGAGTTCTATTCCTCGGTTTTGAGTTTTTCCGATGTTGGTGATAAAACCACCAAATCCCGTTGAATTAGGTAGCGGCTGCGGAGCCAATAGGTCAGAGGTATTGGTGACGTAGTATTCTATTGCACCAAAGATCCTATTTTTGAAAATTGCGAAATCAATTCCGCTATTAAATGTGGTGGAGGTTTCCCATCGGAGGTCGGGGTTTCCGATTGTATTGGGACGGTATCCGAATGCAGCCGAACCGCCACCTGCCCAAGCATAGGAAGTTCTACCGAGCAAGGCCTGCGTCTGATAAGGTTCAATGGCTTGGTTTCCTATGGATCCATAGCTGATACGAAACTTCAACTGGTCTATCCACGATGAATTCTTAATAAATCCCTCTTCATGCATATTCCAACCAATAGCCATGGATGGGAAGTATCCAAAGCGGTTATTCTGCCCAAATCGAGAACTTCCATCAGCTCTCAGCGTAGCGGTCAATAGATACTTTCCTTTGTAGTCATAGTTGACTCTTCCCATGTAGGAAAGAAGTGCCCACTCGATCAACTCAGTATTAGCTCCGGTGATTTGTGAGGCATCTCCTAAACGATGATACAATTGAGTTGGCGCAGGAATTCCTAGTACACTGATATCGCTTCGCTCAAATCGATCCTGCTGAAATGATTGAAGAAGAGTGACATTTAAGTTGTGGTCAGTCCCAAAATTTTTCTCATAGGTCAAGATATTCTCGACAGTATAATTGAGATTGAATCGATCGCTTACACTGGCTGTCGCATCTCCTCCTCGTCTTGCATTAGTCTGTGATCCGGTAAATCTACCTGAGCGTCTGACTGTGTAATCCGGACCAAAATTGAACCGATAGGTAAGTCCTTTGGTGATTTCCCAGTTTAAATAAATACTGGAGAAAATTCGGGTTCTAAAGGTTTCATCGATTTGAGCACCGGGTACTATTTCTGCAAATGGATTGGTGCGCAAGCCATCTGAGGTAGGCAGGAAAATCAGGGTGCCATCATCCTCAAAAGGTTTACCTAGTGGGTTTTCTTGCAGAGCACCTCCCAGTGGATTAAAGTTTTCACCGTTTCGTTTGCTATAGGTGACTAAGGTGGAAGTACCTATCCGTAGTTTATCGTTGATTTGATGATCTAAATTGATCCGGAATGTACCTCTCGTGAAATCCTGATTTTTGATAATCCCCACATCATTAAAATAGTTACCGGAGATGAAGAAGCTAGTCTTTTGATTTCCACCACTGACACTTACTTGATGACTCTGAATGCTTCCTGTCCGCATCAATCCTGCGATGTAGTCTGTGCTTCTACCCAAGGCTATGCTTTCAAGTTCCACAGGTTCAAAAAGGGTAGCATCTGCTTCCGGTGTGGCAGGTCCATCAGGATAGTCGCCTGTAGCTCTTCTTGACTCTCTTTTGTATTCGGCAAAGCCCGGACCGTCAAATACTTCAATCCTCCCCAATTCCTCACTGATTCCATAGTAGGAGTCAACGGACACGACGGTTTTGCCCGTGCTTCCTCTTTTGGTGGTGATCAAAACAACCCCATTTGCGCCCCGTGAACCGTAGATTGCAGTAGCAGATGCATCTTTCAAAACTTCCATTGATGTAATATCCTGGGGATTGATATCCTCCAATCCACCCACTGTTGGAATTCCGTCAATTACATAAAGCGGTTCATTGGATGCATTGAAAGATCTCCTTCCCCGGATTCTTACTTGAGGTGCAGTCCCTGGCTTGGATCCTGCCTGTGTGACATCCACTCCGGCCGCACGTCCTTGAAGGGCTTGACGTGCATCCGTGATGGGTAATTCTTGGATTTCCTTGTTCCCTACAGATGAAATGGCACCCGTCAGCTGACTTTTCTTTTGGGTACCGTATCCCACAACCACGACTTCCTCCAATTCTGAAAGATCGGGCTCGAGTCGAACATCAACGATACTCCTATTTCCAACTGTTTCCTCTATAGTCGTGTATCCTATAAAAGAGAAAATCAACACTCCAGATGAAGGAGCTTCTATGGTATATTTTCCATCAAGATCTGTGGTAGTTCCTCGAGTGGTACCTTGAAGTAATACCGAAACTCCCGGTATGGGAGTACCTGTCTCATCGACTACGGTGCCGTTCACCTGGCTTTCTTGAGCCACAGTGACTGTTACTGAAAATAAGAGTAACAGCACCATTAAGTACAGTCTGTAAATTTTAGCATGCATACTATTTTGGGTTTGGGTAAATTGATAGATATTCTGTTAGAGTTACTAACAAAAGAATTTTAATTTACCCCCAATTCAAGCTAAAATCAATAGCAAAAAAATGCATCTAACGGAATCGATTTCGAATAGAAGTATTTGATATTCAGTTTATTGTACTTTAAAAACTAAAAAGCCTATCTGATTGCAAAAGCTATGTAGCCAATGCTCAGATAGACTTTAAATTCGACGAATTATTAGTGATTAAATAATGGAGTATTTCGTCTGTTTAGAATGAAATCAAACCTTCGGTGGTTCCCAACCTTTTTCATATTCTCGGGACCAAAGCTCCATCGCTTTTTTGGAATTTTTGATGCGGCCGGAATTAGTATCACATTCCAGAGTCTCGCCTGTTCGGTAGGAAATATTAGCCAGATGACATAATAAAGAACTGATGGCTCCTTCTTCAATATTGGAGTTTTGGGTCTCTGTGCCGCGCACGGCGTTGAAGAAGTTGACCACATGCCGGGTACTCATGTCTCCGCCACCTCCCAGGGCTGTTCCTGCTTCATTGCCAGCGGACGAACTGTCTTTGATCAGTTTGCCACTTCTATCAAAGTGTTTGTAGCCACCTCGATTGACAAAGACACTTCCTTCTGTACCAAAAATAATGGTGCCTCTGTCAGAGCCATAGGTATTGTATCCGTTTCTGCTTTTTCCATCCCAGACGATGGTAGAATCGTCTGAAAATTTAAAGGTTGCCTCCATCGTATCATACATAGACCATCCATCCTCTAGGTAGTGTTTTTTGGCTGCATCGACCATGACTTTCTCAGGATAATTGACTTGGAGCGCCCAGCGGGCTACATCCAATTCATGGGTGGCATTATTTCCTGTCTCCGCAGTCCCATAGTCCCAACCGTACCAGTGCCAGTTGTAGTCCCAAGTATCGTGGGTGTAGGGTTTACGCGGGGCGGGGCCTTGGAACAATTCCCAGTCTAAACCCTCGGGAACGGGAGCTGGGGAGGGGTTGACTACCTCACCTCGTGCATTGCTGTAGAAAGCGACTGCCTTGTAGGCTTTTCCGATAGCTCCATTATGAATCCCTTGAATGATTTCTCGGCTCTCGGGAGCGGATCGCTGTTGATTGCCCATTTGGATTACTTTTCCATATTTTTTCTGGAGCGCGATTAGCAGTTCGCCTTCTCTAGGGTTGTGAGAACAGGGCTTTTCGACATAGACATGTTTGCCATGCTCCAGTGCGATCCAGGTGCCTGGTGCATGCCAATGATCAGGAGTGGCATTAATCAAGACGTCTAAATCCTTGTCTTCTAATACTTTCAGAATACTTTTTTCCTGCTTGGGTTGATAGTCAATCCGCTTGGAGAAGTTTTCTGCAGCTCTTGTGAGTTGACTATCCATCACATCACAGAGATACAAAAGATTGACATTGGAAGACTTCATGGCGATAGGTTCATAGAAAGCGCCCAACCTTCTGCCAAGTCCAGCGATGGCGACATTCAATCTGTCATTGGCACCAAGGATTCTTCCGTAGGATCTGGCAGAAAAGCCTACCGCTCCCAAGGCTGACATACCAAGACTTGCCGCTGTGCTTTTTTTGATGAAAGATCTTCTGGATTGCTTACTCATGATTTGATAGGTTAATTTAAGGTCTTGATTTTGATGTTTTTAAAGCTGACTTCATCGCCATGGTCTTGAAGGAGTATATGCCCCTCGGTAGCTTCCCCGAAATTTTCCCAAACTTTATATTTCGAAATGGCGACTAGATCCCGGTATTCTTGAGATCCTCGAACGTATTCCACTACCTTGACTCCATTTAGGAAGTGCTCTACTCGATTATCCGGATTTACTACGATTCTACCTTTATTCCATTCACCAATTGGTTTGATAAAGCGACTTTGCTTATCAGCTTTGATCAAATCATAAAGGGAAGCTAAAGTCCGATTGCCATCTCTTCCCATTTTGGCATCGGGGTGTTTTTCATCATCCAAGATTTGGTACTCCAGGCCGATTGCAGAGCCGGAGTTGTTTTCAGAGAGTGTGACAAAATATTTCACACCACTATTGGCACCTTCGGTGAGTTTGAACTCAAACCCCAAATCAAAAGCGCTGAATTTTTCTTCAGTCACAATATCACCGGCATTGGTAGATTCACCACCATCAGAAGCGGCTATAGTCAGGACTCCGTCCGAAATAGACCAACCAAAATCCGGAAAGGAGTCTTTATAAGCGCCTACCCATCCTTCAGCGTTTTGTCCATTGAAAAGAAGTCTCCAACCTTGAGTGATTTCGTAATCAGTCAATTCATTTTTTCGGTTGTTCACCACAAAAATGTCCGAATCAAAAGGTTTAGGATCAAGATTTTCCGTTTTGATTCGAACGTTTCGGAAATAAGTTTTCCGTCCCGCATCTTCAGGGTTTCTAATGCTATGTACCTGCAAACCAACAAATCCCTTTGAATCCATATCATCGACGACATAAGCTACTTCTTGTCCATTGAGAAATGTCTTGATTTCATCGCCGATAACTTCAATTCGGTATTTGTTATACTCTCCAAGTTTGAATGCTGATTTGGCTGAGGGATTGAGATCCAAAGGGTAAAGCCATCCTCTTCTTGCCTCATCATATACTCCAGCAGACCAGGCCCTTTCGGTAGGGTCAGCCTCGATTTGATAGCCATAAACCAGGCCGTTTCCCTCTCTTGCACTGGGATCAAATTGTCCTCTTGCCATGATCCCTGAATTGGAAGACAGGTGCTCCACTTTCAATTCTAACTCTAAAATAAAATCTCCAAATGTCTCCTCGGTGATCAGAAAAGTATTTGGAGACCCTTCCACTGCGGTACCTACTATTTCTCCATTCTCAACAGAAAATTCAGCGGTACCCGCAACAGCTTTCCAGCCTGAGAGGTCTTGACCATTGAAAAGTTCTCTCCAGCCATCATCTGCTGATTCTTCTTGCTTTGCACAGGAAAATAATAGGAACTGAACAAGAATGACAGTGAAAATTGATCGTATTCGTATCATGTATTTTGGTGATTTTTGATATTCTAAATTGAAGAATTCAGGGCTTGTGCACAAATGAACAAGTACTCAAGTTACGCAATCGATTGCGAATTTTTGAAAGATATTTTACTCCCGGAAAATCTCGCTGAAGCATTCTCTTTCAAATTATCTACTTTTGTGCATGCTAGATTTTAATGAAAGACGGACGGTATTTGTGACTTGTAAAGATCGGTCCGTTGACTATTTGGAAAAGGAAATCCGTGAGTTGGGATTTTTTCCTGAGAAAGTGCACCGAACTGGAGTGGAGCTCAAAGCCTCTCTGGAGGATTGCATGGACTTGAACCTTCATCTCCGTACTGCTTCTCATGTTTTACTTGAGATTCGGAGTATTTATCTTCATCAAGCCTCTGATATCTACCGGAGAATCAAGGCATTGCCCTGGGAAGATTATTTGGACGTGGACGGCTATTTTTCAGTCAATTCGGTGGTAGAGAATGATACGGTTACCACCCCTTTAATTGTGAATGTAAAAGTAAAAGATGCAATTGTAGATCGTTTTCGGGAGAAATTTGGAAGGAGACCTGACTCGGGTTCAGAGTTTTCAGGTTTGGTCATTCAGGTGTACTGGAAAGGGACACAGGCGCAAATTTATCTCAATACTACTGGAGATACCCTTGCCAAGCATGGCTACAGGAAGATTCCCGGAAAAGCTCCAATGATGGAGGATCTAGCCGCAGCGACAATCATGGCTACCGAATGGAATACACGCGTTCCATTCATCAATCCCATGTGTGGCTCAGGTACTTTGGCCATTGAAGCGGCCTTGATGGCATGCAAGCGCTTTCCTGGTCTGTATCGTGACCATTACGCTTTCATGAGTATTTTGGGATACCCTGAGGAGGCTTATCAAGCAAAGATGAAAAAGCTCAGAGATAAGGTCATAGACAATCCCGGGGTGAAAATTATTGCTTCGGATATTTCGCTACAGGCTATTTCTTTTGCAAAGGAAAATGCCGCTACTGCTGAGGTCGAGCATCTGATTGATTTCCAGGTATGTGATTTTGAAGAGACGGAAATCCCTGAAAGGCCCAAAGGGGTTATCATGTTCAACCCAGAATATGGAGAGCGATTGGGGGAAGAGGAAGAGTTGGTAGAAACCTACAGCCGAATCGGTGATTTTCTAAAACAGAAGTGTGCGGGTTACAGAGGCTATATTTTTACGGGGAATCTTAGCCTTGCCAAAAAAGTAGGTCTTCGGGCTAGTCGAAGAATTGAATTCTGGAATGGAACAATAGATTGTCGCTTATTAAAATACGATCTCTACGAGGGTAAAAAAGAAGAATAAAGGAAGCCGGGTATTTGCCCGGCTTTGGTTTTATTGATGCTCCTCTCGAAGCAAGTCATTGACAGTTTTCACAGGATTGAAAGTAATCAACGGTACCTCCACAAAAAGGGTGTTCCATCCAGCCATTGAGCCATTCCAAAGTCCAGGAAGTTCCAAGGCTTTCAGTTCCCGGCCACTTTTGGATTTCTCTGTGATAAATCCTGTTTTCATGTCTCGGTATTGGGTCAGATCAAATTTTTCACCCTTGTAATTTCTCGTTCCGCAAACCAAATCCACTGGATTGAAATGGGTAGCCGCCTGCAAATGCCGCTCAGAGTTTGGATCTTCCAAATTGATTTGGGCAGTTTCCAAAATTTGTAATGATTGGGAGCCATCTTCTTCGGCTATCCAGAATGGTCCTCCTCCGGGTTCTCCGGTATTTTTCACCATACCACAAACTCGGATTGGTCGATTCAGCTTTCCCTTGAGAAAACTAAACTGCTCCATGCGAGGCATTCCATCAAATCTTGCCGGAAGCTTTCCTCCCAAATCTTCCACGTAAACTTTCTTTGCCCGATCGATGGCCGCAGGGGATATTTCGGTTTCAAGTTCTTCCAGTGCTTCGAATACTTTTCCTTGCACTTCCAGCAGGAGCCCACCGATTGCTTGTTTGTACTCTACCGTCGCTTGCTTGATTCGATCAGGCACCACGTTATCGATATTTTTGATAAAGATTAGATCTGCATCGATGTCATTTAGATTTTCGAGCAATGCCCCGTGTCCTGCAGGTCGGAATAGAATACTCCCATCTTCCTCAAGGAAAGGCTCGTTTTCTATGGTGACAGCAATGGTGTCTGTGCTCTTTTTCTGTTGTGAATAGCTGACCTCGAACTTAAGGCCTGTTTCATTTTGAAGGTGAGGAACAATGCTATCGATCTCAGCTCTAAACTTCTCCTCGTGTTCAGGAGAGACAGTAAAATGGATTTTTACGATTTTACCTTTCCCGACAGCGTACTGACTTCCCTCTATCAGGTGCTCAAAAGCTGGTGTTCGTGTCCCGGATTCATAGCTGTGAAATTTCAAGAGCCCCTTTGGGAGGCTTCCATATCCCAACCCATCTTCATTAAGCAATGCAGCTAAAATCTCCTTATAATCTTTACGGTCCAAGCAGTCTGAAATGCTTGTTCCTTTGGATTTTAGGACTTCATCAAGATCTTGGTAGAAGGCGAATTTTTCGATTTTATCCATAAACTTCTGGACAAAACCACTTTTGCTAATGTCACCATCACCATCTAAAAAGGCGAAAAGATCTTTGAACATTCTGGATGCAGCTCCTGAGGCTGGGACGAATTTGACAACTTCGATTTCAGCAGCCTTTTTTGGATAGGTTTCCTGAAAATGGTCCAAATCTTCATCCGACATGATTCGAATACCATTATTGGGAGTGGCAGGTCCTGTGATTTCTAAAAAAGGAAAGCCCGTTTTGAAATTTTCGATTTGCTGAGAAACGGTCTCTGGGTCCATTCCCTGCTTTTTGACTAGTTCGATTAGTTCAGTGTTCATGAATGTCGGGTTTTTGAAAAGTTCCTTTCAAGATAGCAGTCTATCTTACTTTGCTCAAATATTTCTCATATTTTCCTAAAATTCATTTTCAAAAGTTTGAATTTGATTGTGATTCCAGGTTTTTTTTGTGCCAATTTCCGGATATCCTCTTCGTGAATTTGAAGTATTCGGGGATATCCACCTGTGACCTGTGCATCGCTGAGCAAACAGATGATTTTTCCGCCAGGGGTCAGTTGAACTGTTCCTGGATAAACAGGGGCAGTGTATATTTCCGATAGTTGGTTTGGAAAAGGTTCTTCAAGCTGAATGGCCATACCGTTTTTTAAGGTTGAAATGGTGAATTCCCGGCCGATAATTTCTTCCTTCTTCTTTTCAGAGAGTTGGGAAAACTCTGGTCCTGCATACACCCTTATCGCTGATTCAGTGAGGTATTTATAGTCCCAGTTTGCTTGACTAAATGTTTGAATGGTAGGCGTTTCATGATTGGTGAAATAGGAGATTGAATCACCGATTTTGACAAAGTCTTGGTCGCTGATTCCTTTGGAATAGCTTCTCGAACCAAGCCAAGTGGGACTTCGGAAGCCCCACTTTATTCCCAAGTAAAGAATACTGCCTAATTCAAAGTTTCCAATTTCTAGCTTTGACCCTTCCAAAATAGGAATCAGACCAGATGAGGCAATTTCCTCCCCATTCAAAAACATTTGAGCTTTAGCTCCAGCAAGGCAAATCAAAGTCGGAGCGTCAAATCGAATGGAGAAACCTGGTTGGGTGATTTCCAGAACAGCGTCATTTTGGTGATTTCTCAGTAAATGGTTTACCCATAAATAGGCTGACTGATCCAAAGGGCCGGCTTGAGCGATTCCAAATTCAGCAAATCCAATTCGTC
>LJXT01000127.1 GCA_001314815.1 Algoriphagus marincola HL-49 | reverse complement strand
TAATTCCCCATTCTTTGATGCCCTTTTTGTAGCGGATGGATTTGAAGGGAATGGCCGCTTCAAAGATCCATTTGTCTTCGTAATTGCTGACTTTAGAGGTCCATTTGTTGTCCCAACTGAGGTCTACCGAGCCTCCGTTGAACATGATTCCATCCCATTGAGCTCCGGCAGCATTCGCCCCAAAGGAAAACCCGTTGGTTTGGTCATCAAAGGGATCCATGAAAAGCAGGAAGTTGTCATTTTTCCCAAAACTGAAATCTCTACGAAGCGACTCGACCATGTAGGGGCCTTCCAGCAAGTGATGATTGACCACGATGAGATATAAATTCTGATCATCGTAAGTCATCCGGACGTCCGTCTGCACCTGCGCAAAGCTCGTGTCCATGGGCGTAATCATAAAAAAATCACTGGCCACCTCAGCTTCTTCCCAGGCTTTTTCGTCCATCACTCCATCAATCAAAATTGGAGATGAAGCCCGCTTCATGTGGAGTCGGTAGGAATCGTTTATTTTTTGGGCTTGAACAGGTCCAACACAGATTATTGAGAGAAAAAGAAAGAAAGCTGTAAGTCTGAGCATCATCTTTTGCTCTTCAAAGTTGAGGAATGATTGCTTGACTATCAGTGATAGGAGTCTCAAAGGAAGCTAGTTTTATGGATTGATTCGGTAGGAAAAGGTCAGATTGATTTGCCTTCGGATAAATTGGGAGTCTCCTTCGGTAAAGAAATTTTCTCCTTCGATGATGTAGCGGTTTCTTCGGGAATTGAAAATGTCATTGGCTGTCAAAATCAGCCTTCCTCGCTCTTGCATGATTTGCTTGCTTGCAGAAAGGTCAATGAAAAAGATCCCTTTCCGTACCCCTTGGGCTGTTTTTTGCCTAGCATCATAATTACTGCGGAGTTGTAACTCCATCCCATTTTGAATGGTAAATCGGGAGCTTTGTCTAGCAAGGAAAGAAGTGGTTTTGGCCTGAAAGTCTGCCTGCACGTTGCTGCCGTCAATATCGGCATGGAAAAAATTGAGATTCAAGTCCAGCTTCCACCACTCCTTGAGCTGATAGTCCGCGCTGAACTCCAAGCCGAGCGATTTTTCACCAGTTAAATTATAAGGCAATGTAGTCGCAAACCCCTCCTCATTTACGGTTCGAATCCGTTCGATTTTATCCGTGGTATTTCGGAAATAGGCAGTTGAAAACAAGGTGCCGCCTTCGAAGTATTTGATGTGGCCCAACTCAAACGCATCGGTAAACTCCGGGTCCAAATCGGGATTGCCGCTGAAGAAATTCCGCTGATCGGAAAAGGTAACGTATGGGCTTAGGTCATTGTAAACCGGTCTTCGAACCCGTCTTGAGTAGCTCAGCTGAAAGGCGTTTTCCTCTGAGATATTGTAAGTCAAATGAGCACTGGGGAATAAATTGGTATAGTTTCTTGGATTCCGCTCATTGGTCTCAGCGAGGATGGTTTCCACGTCGGTGTGCTCTACGCGAAGTCCTGCCTGATAGGTCCAGTCACCGCTTTTGTTGCCTATGATTCCATAGGCTGCGAGGATATTTTCATTGTAGAGGAAAATATTGTCTAGTCCAGGTAAAGGGACCAATTCCCCGCTTTCATTTTCTTCTGAAACGATGAAGTCATTTTCCATCTCTCGGAAACTGGTTCGCAGACCGGTTTCAAATTTCCCTTCCGAACCGATAGGCTTGACATAATCGAGCTGAAATAGGTACTGATTTTCAAATTCATCGTTGAGGGAGGTCTGAAGTAGATTTTCCTCGGGTACTGGTTGTCCTTCTGGGTCAAAGCGAAATTCTGTGAATAGCTGATCGGAATTTTCCCAATAGTTCAGGTAGGTGAAATTTGCTGTCAGCTCATGGCCTTTTTGGCCAAAAATCCGCTTGTAGTTTAATGCTATTTCTGAATTGGGCTCTTTTTCCTTTTCATCCTGTCTTCGCAAAGAATAGCCTTGAAAATTATCCAGAGAATTCAGGTAATCATCATAGCGGATGTCGGTGATTCTTCGGCCATCGGTCCGTCTCCAGAGGTAGGATGCAGTGAAAATACTCTGTTCGGAGAAAAAATAGTCCAATCCGCCCCGGATACTGTTGTTCCAGCCCCGAAGTTCACCGGAATTGGCCTGACTGAGAATGAGGGTTTCCCCATTTTCGTAGACCTCCTGATACTGCTCGCTGACATACGGCTGGTAGCGTCGGGCAAAGCTGTAATTGATAAACCAGTTGATGCGGTTTTTGCGGTAGTTCAGATTGGTGGAAAAGCCCAAATTAAGCGGAGTGCCTGCGATCACTTCAAAGGAACCGTTGAATCCCTGATTGCTGTCTTTTTTCAGGATGATGTTGATGACTCCGGCCATCCCTTCGGCCTCATAGCGTGCGGATGGATTGGTGATGACCTCGACTCGCTCGACCATATTGGCTTGAAGCTGTCTGAGCCCTGAGGAACCTTTGAAACTTACCAGTCCGGAAGGCTTCCCATCGATCAAAATGCGGACATTGGTGGAGCCTCGTAGACTCACATTCCCTTCTGGATCGACGGCAACGGAAGGAAGATTCATCAGAATATCCGTGGCAGTACCTCCTGCATTGGCAAGGTCCTTTCCCACATTGAAAATCCGCTTGTCCAGTGAGAGCTCCATCAGGGTCTTTTCTCCTTGGACCACTACTTCATCCAGCTTTTGATCATTTGATTGAAGGGAGATCGTACCCAAATTCACTATGCCATCTGCTCGGGATAATTCAAAAAGCGGGCTCTTGAAGGATTCAAAACCCATAAATTCCACCAAAGCATAAAATCTTCCGAAGGGTAGATCAATCGAAAAGCTTCCGTTGTCCTCCGTAATTCCGCCACCTACCAGACTGTCCTTTTCAGAATATACGGCTACGGAGGCAAAGGGCAGGGCCTGCTCAGAAGATTGATTTTGAACGATGCCTCGAAGTTTTCCTTGAGAATAAGCGACGCTACTTCCCAAGTATAACAAGGCAAATACGACAAGAAAATGTCGATAGTGGTTTTTTGGGCTGAACATAGGTTTATAGGCTGGGCTGGCATTGGGCACAATGCCAAATCATAAGCTGTAATTTAGCGATCTCCTATTGGATTTGGTCGGCTTTTTTTACTAATGGAGGCAGAAAATTTTGAATCGGCTGAAATCCATGTTTGAAGTTTTGTAATCAAACTTATAAGCGACACTTGGTGTCAAAAATTATAAAAGTGATTTTTGTATCCGTAAATTTATTTCTGTAATCAATTCAAAATCAATCATGTGGATAGCTAGTAAATATGGATTTATATCCATCGTTCAGCATCGGGATTACCCCGACCAGGTACTTTTCAGAGCTCGAATAAGGAAAGATTTGGAATCACTTTTTCCGAAGGAAGAAATCATCAGCACACCTGAGGCTGACTATGGCTTCCGGGTTTTTGTCAGCAAGCAGGAAGCAGCAGCAATCATCAGCAGGCAGGTCATGGATATCGACTATCCTAATTTCAAAAATGCCATCGCCAAAACCCTGAATCAAAAGGATAAGCTACATGCCTATCATGATATCTGGACTGTGATGTGGGACTATTCTAAAAATCATGAGAAATGAAAATCACTTTTATAATCGGTCCGAGTGGAGTAGGGAAAAGTAGTTTCATCTCTCAAGAATATGCTGGTAGAGCGGAATACTGTATTTTCAATATAGCCCAAAAAGCAAAAGAGCTTTTTGGTAGTTTTAGCGCTCTGGATGATGAAGATAAGGAAATCGAAACCCTCAATGAAGTGTCCCAAGATGCTTTTTTTGCCTTGATGGATGGGAAAGAATTGGTGGTCGAATACCTTGCTGATGGCTTTGATGATGGACTTTTTACCCTCTGTAAAAAAGCCAAGTTACTCGGAATCCGAACGGAAATCATCACGCTCACTACGGATGAAAAACTAGCTTGGGAGCGGGTAAAGCATGCCGGGGCTGATTATTTTCCCTCGGTAGAAATCAAAGAGGAAACGGAGATGGTCTTGATGAATATCCTGGAGGACGTGGAGTTCAATCTTGATTTTGTACGAATATGCGAAGTGGGAGCAGAAGGAGGAAGCATCAACTTCTATCGATTCAGAAAAGACGGGATAGTTCGCTTCTTTTTTACCACTATTGAAGAGGGATTCTTTGATTTTAAGCCGGATTTTGCTTTCGAAGAATTGGAAGGTGTGAATTACCTGGAGGAGTTTGAAGATTTCCCTTCGGCATTTCAAAGACTCTTTGAAAAATACCCGGTTTTTAGGCTTTATCCTTTGGAGGTTCACGCGGATTATAAAAATGAGTTTCGTGAAGCCTATCAGCATTTTCTGGAAACGGAGGCAGAGGAGGAAAATCAATCCGCATGGAATATTATCTTAAACTAAATTACTATGAACTACCAAGACAAAGTAAAAGAGGCTTTTGAAATCCTGGAAGATGCCAAAATCCAGGTTTTTACCGCGCTGATCAATGTGGCCATGGTTTCCGAATTCAAGGAAATCGATGAGCTGTTTGATGAAGGTGAGTTTTTTGCCTTCAGGAGTAGTGACTTTGATCATGCTAATGATCCCAATATCCAAAGCCTTCAATATGTGGTGAAAGCAATGGAGATCGCAAAAGAAGAAATGATCGCTTGGAACGGTCTCAATAACCTGAATCTACAGGGGAATGAGTAAGGATTAATTTTCCAATCCTATCAAGTAACCTGTGTAAAGCAGGTAAGATGTCAATAAGATCAGTGCTTCCCAACGGTCTAGTTTCTGTCGTTTTCCGGTAAACATTGCCAAGAAAAGGAAGATTGTTCCTGCTCCCAAAATGTAAAGATCAGTATTGAAGGAGATATTGTACGCTAATGGGCGAATGAGAGAACTGACTCCAAGTATCAGGAATAGGTTGAAAATATTGGACCCTACAATATTTCCGATCGCGATATCGGTATTTTTACGCATCGCAGCGACTACTGAAGTAGCGAGTTCGGGAAGGGAGGTTCCTGCTGCGACGATGGTAAGTCCGATGATTTTTTCACTGACACCTAAAGTTTGAGCCATGGAAACGGCATTGTCCACGACGAGTTTTCCACCACCGACCAAACCTATCAGCCCCACTAGTATAAGTGTCCAGATTTTCAGGGTGGAATAGTCCTTAGCCTCGACCTGTTCGGCTTCCGGGTCAGATTTGAGCTGAGTGGCTACGTAATACAGAAAGGCAACAAAACAAACGAGTAGAATCACACCGTCCCACCGTGATAGGAGGGGATTTCCCGAAAATAAATAAGCATTAGCCAGCAAAAACAATATAATTGCCGCAAAAAAAGAAAAGGGGATTTCCTTCCAAACAGTACTGGATTGGACAGAAAGAGGAATGATCAGTCCGGATATGCCCAAGATGATGAACAGATTGAAATTATTAGAACCGATCACGTTTCCAAAGACGATATCCGGATAGTTTCCGGAGGCAGCTACCGCATTGACGACAAGCTCAGGCGCCGAGGTACCAAAAGCGACAATCGTCAGACCAATTGCCAGGTCGGAGACATTCCTCTTTTTTGCCAAAACAGAGGCGCCATCCACAAGCCAGTCCGCCCCTTTGACTAAAAGAACTAGGCCGATAAGTAATAAGAGAATTGAAACTACCATAGCCCTGAAGAATGATTAAAATTCTTTCAATAAATCGCGCAAATGTAGATGGAAAAATGCCACATTTGGAATAGGTTTCAATATTTATTTTTTGAGGTTTTTGTGTATTTGACTTTCAATTTAAAAAAATGAAAATCAATTAATTACACAAAATTTTTCGGATTGAAGGGATTGGTTTTTCTGTTTTTGAATCCATGGTACGAACTGTACAGGAAAATCAATGCAGCTCCTGCGATAGCAGTTATTTGCAAGGGCACGATTTCATCCCAATGTCGAACGGCTATGGCCACCAAAGCCCAAACGCCCACTAAAGCAAATTCCCGCATGGATCGCGTATAAATCATCCATAGGTTCAATGCTGTTGCCACTAAAATCATGACGATAGTCCAGGTGAGTTCATCCAGTCCACCTGCCCAACCTATTTTGGCCAAATAGGCTGAAAAATTGGCAATCGTCGCCACGGCAATCCAGCCTGAATAAAGACAAATAGGCCACCAAATCCAGCCAATGATGTATCTAGGAGCATGCCATCGCTCCATATTCAGTCGAAGGATGACTGCTACCAAAGAGCCTAAAATCCCCAGCATGATGACCACACTCAAGCCCGTCTGCTCAGTCAGCCAAAACCAAAGCCAGGCTCCGTTGAGCGTGTTGGCTAAAATCAGCGGGGGACCCATCTGCCAGATAAACTGGCTTTCTGTTTTGGAAAAGGCTGATCTAACCAAGTAAATCGCCTGAGCCAGCAAGGCCAAAAAGATCAATCCCCAAATCGAAAAGGCATAGGACGAAGGAGTAAACAAATTTTCATATTCCCGGCTCAACGAACCGACGGTATTTCCATTGATTCCGATAGCGTTGACCCGATAATTCCAAAATATGAGAACCAATAAGACGAGTAAGTTGATGAGTGCGATGGCTTTTTGGGCTTTCTTCATTTTTTGAGGGGTTGAAGGGATTGTAAAAGCGTAGGAATTAATTCTGTCACTGTTGGATGGGTAAAAACCCCATTCTTCAGTACATCAAAATGTAAATTCCCGTACATGGCTGTAAGGAAAATACCGATGATTTCATCAGCTCCTGTACCACAAATCATTGCTCCGGCGATTTGTCCACTCTTTTTTTCAATCAAAACCTCCATTTTCCCTTGAGTTTCTCCTTTCTCTTTGGCTCGATTGATTTGCGACATGGGCATTTCGGCGAATAAAAAGTTCTTTTTAGAAGTTAGAGCTTGTGTTTTGGTGATGCCAGCTCGTGCAAAGGGTGGATCGATGTAGAGGGCATAATTGAGAATACGGTCGCTGGTTTTTTTCTTTTGGGCACCGCTGATATGGTCTTTGATGATTTCGAAGTCATGGAAGGCTGTATGAGTAAATGCTCCCTTCCCATTGCAATCACCGAGTGCAAAAATGCCCAGGACCTCAGTCTCCAATTTTTCATTGACTGGGATAAAGCCCTTTTCATCGGTTGAAATATTCGCTAATTCTAGTTGAAGCAAATCAGTATTCGGCTCTCTTCCCGTGGCCAAAAGCAAATGGCTTCCTCGCACTGCTTTTTTTTCTCCATGGCAATCCATTTGCACTTCCACTTGGGATTTGCCCCAGTTTTTTCCGGAGAGGCAATTGGATTGGAGTTCAAATTGAATGCCCTCAGCCTCTAAAATTTCCTGAACAAGCTGTGAATGGTCAGGGTCTTCCTGATGAATGATTCGATCTCCTTTTTCTAACACCGTCGCTTTACTACCCAGTCTTTTGAAAATCTGGGCAAATTCCAGCCCCACATAACTTCCACCCACAATCAGGAGATGATCGGGGATTTCTTGAAGTTCCAGAATGCTTTCATTTGTGAAGTAGCGGACATTTTCAAAACCTGAAATGATCCTGGGCCTCGTTCCGACATTGATGTAAATTTTTTTGGAGGCAAGTCTATGCTTTCCAACTTGAATGAGATGGGGCTCGAGGAATTTACCCACCCCTCTGAAAAGATGGATTTTATCATTTTCCTCCAGTCCCTTCTCTAATCCCTTTCTGGAAGAGCTAATAATGGTTTCTTTTCGCCTCCAGATTTCCTTCAAGTCAATTTTTAGATTGGTTGAAGCTTGGATCCCAATTCGCTTGGATTGTGACACTTCCCAGGCTCTCCTTGCCGCTGCGACGTAGGTTTTGGTCGGGGTACAGCCCGTATTGACACAGGTGCCGCCCAACTTTCCTTTTTCGATCAAGGCCACTTTTTCTCCTTGACCGGCAAGGAAAAAGGCCAAAGGCTTCCCTGCTTGGCCTGAACCGATGATGATCGAGTCAAAAGTTACGTCAGGTTTCATGCTAAAAGTATTGGGTCAATTATTAATCTAGGGATTTGAAAGGGTTTATAAAAGAAAAGTTGGGTTTTAAGCTGTAAATGGCTTTTTGACGTCCTGCTAAAAATAAAGAAAATGAGACTTATTTTCCGGTGAGAATTCCAACCTTCATTCCTAGTGAAAATTGGGGTACAGCATCCCATCCTGGATACCGATAGCGTTCTGCAAAGGGATTGCCGATTTCAAAAAATTCACGACTCTGAAATTCTGCCAATTCCAATACCTGGACTTCCCGGTGTCGGCTGCGTATTCCCAATCCACCATATAGATCCATGACTAGATTTTTGGAGGTAAATAGTTGCTTGCCAAACTTCAATCCTCCCCAAATACCCGAAAATCTATTCTGGCCCGATCATAGTGAATTTCCAGCTTGAATGGTGTGTAGTGGTCATCTAGGCGGATAAAATCCTTATTGACTACAAAAAAGTCTATCGCCCAATAGTATTTTCTCGAATAGAGTTTAAGCTCACTTTTACTCCGCCAAATCTCGAAATTCTCATTTTTCCCTCTTCCTGCCGGCATTCCGAATAGTCCCCCATTGACTCCTATTTCGGATTGAATGCTGACTTTATTGCTGAAAAAATACTCCAAGCCTCCCTGAATGACAATCGTCTCCGGTTCAAAGAAACTCAGCGGAGATACCTTGACCAAAAGCTGCTGTTCTAGTCCTAGGTCCTGCTGGGCATAAGAGGTGTTCACCATGCAAAGGATTATTAAAGTAAGGGCTAGAAACCGTGTCATAAATCAAATATAAAAAGCCTTTCAAAAAAAATCCCCCGATAACTTTACCGGGGGATTTCTCTTGCTTCTCTTTTCTATTCTCTTACTTCTCCTAAAAAGCTCTTTTCTTCAGATGCTCCTCCAAGTCTAGTAGATTCACTCCGCTTTTCCACCAGTCGGGAGCAGTTTCACCCTTCAGATGGTGATCGAAAAACTCCATCATCCGCACGCTGTAGTCCTTGCGGTTTTCCAACTTGCTGAGTCCGTGATTTTCGCCCTTGTACTGCATCATCACCACTGGCTTTTTCAATCTTCTCAAGGCTGAATAATACTCGATTCCCTGCGTAAAGTCCACGGCACCATCCTTGTCATTGTGCAGGAGTAAGAGTGGAGTTTTTACATTTTTGACATGATAAACCGGGCTGTTTCGCTCATAGGCCTCCCAGTTTTCCCAAGGTCCTCCACGGAATCTACCCTGTGAAGCTTCGAAGATGGACATATTGCCCCCGCCCGAATTCCAATAAATCAAATCGTACATCGAAATCATATTGGTCAGTGGCGCGCCAGCCGCAGCCGCCTTAAACATATCCGTCTGGGTGATCAGGAAGGAAGTCTGATATCCTCCCCAAGAGTGTCCGTGGATCCCGATGTTGTTTTCATCGACTACCCCAGTCTTAATCGCTTCTTTCACCGCGGGAATCACACACCACACAGCAGACATGCCCGGATCATCCAGGGTGTACACGATATCCGGAATGAATACCGCAAAACCATTGGAAGTATAGACGCCCGGGTTCCAGCCTGTTCCCCCAAAACCGGGATTGGACCAGTTGTGGCGGGTTTGGGAGAGTTTTTCGTAGTAATACACTACCGTGGGATACTTTTGCCCCTCTTTATAGCCTGCCGGCAAAAAGAGTGTTCCCTGGAGTTTAGCCCCTTTGTCAGAAACATAATCCACCAGCATGGTACCGGCAGACCAAGCGTATTGAGCCGCATCTGGAGCATTTTCAGTCACTTGCTTAGGGTCAGAAAGACTGGCATCGGTCAGAAAAACTTGCGTGGGTTCATTGAATTTTTCTTTGGAGAAATAATAGGCATCCGCATTTTTGGCTTTGGAGAGGTTGCCCACATTGGCATCTTCCCAAATGAGCACCTTCGCTCCTGGAGTCAAACCTCCCTTTTTCGCAGGAGAAAGCTGCGCAATACCAGATTTCTTGGTCCACTCTCCATACATTCGGATATAGGCCGGCTTGCTGAGATCGATTCCCTTTTCCTCAGGATCCAATCCAAAGCGGTATTGGTACCGAATCTGATCAGTCTTGCCATTGACGGTCAAGTTAACGGGGGTTTCTTTGGATTCAACCGCTGGAATCTGCCAGATATCCCAGCCATCCCTGATAAGGACATATTTGCTGTCCGAACTCCAACCCAAGGCGCCGTAAAGTGGTTTTTCGATATTGTGATCGTCCTCGACATTGACAAAGGACACCGGCATTCCTTCCGTGATATTTCGGCTTTGCCCGCTAGGAATATCATAAATGTAATAATGGCCATCCAACCCATAAATCAGTTTGGTGCCGTCCGGAGATTCTCGGGGAAAAGAAGAATAATTAGGGAGGTACATTTTCTTAAATAGCTCTTTCTTTTCTCCCGTTTTCAAATCCACGATATAGAAATCTTGGTATCGCTGTCCATCCAAGTTCATATCCAGTTCGTAGGCTGAATAATCAGCCCCAAGAGCATATCGCTGCTTGTCCAGAATATTCAGGTCACGCATACTGCTGTCCTGCAATTGGATATGCTTACCAGCATTGACATCATACATCGCCCAGAAACTGTAATTTTTATCCTGGTTTTGCATGACCTGCTGTCGGGACTGCAGACGGCTGTCATTCCAGTGCCAGATGGTCATATCCGGTTTGTCCGCCTCGTCGCCTTTCTTGTCTTTGACTTTTCCAGAGTCCAATTTCGCAATGGCTTTTTGCAAATCTGAAATAGATTTGATCGTGGTATCAGCCATGATTTTTTTCATGGCGTCCGCCTCAGCCTGCTTAACTGAATCCTGATCTACTTCCTTTTTTTCTTCTTTTTCCTCAGCCAAAACCAATGGGTGAATCCCATAAAACAAGCGAGTCAAATCCTCCGACCACATAGGCCTTCTGTTTTGGGAAATGGTATAAGTCTGATCAAAATTGATCGAATCCTTCTCGGGATTGTAAACAGTCACTTGAGGAGCGGAAAGATTTTTCACGCCTATGACTTGCCCCTTGTCCTGCTTGTATTTTTTGTCTTTGACGAGTTTCAGGGCGGCAAAAGCCTCGCCTTTTTCTGTCCAAGCCAAAGATCGGTAGGAAGCCTTGTCCGAGTCCAGAATCTGCATGCTGTTGGCCGATACATTCATC
>LJXT01000125.1 GCA_001314815.1 Algoriphagus marincola HL-49 | reverse complement strand
AAAGATGATTCCGTTATTCTCTGCGAGTTTGATCGCTTCTTCTTTTACCTCGTCAAAATCCACCAACTTCGCTACCTCTTCTTCCAAAAGAATTTTACGAGCTTCGGCTATACTTACTTTTCGCTTTTTGGTACGCTTGGGCATCATTCCTGAGATCATATCCTGTAGCCCCTGCATGCTGGCATCATCCATCATGCCATTTCCTATCATACCTACTCCGACCGGAGGCGCAGACTTCACATTGACCTCAACCTTACGATCGTCTAGTTCGCCATTCCGAAGCTTTTCTCGGAATCGCTCTCTCGTCCGCTCATTCAACTCGCTATCATCCGATGGCTCCTCATCCACATTCGCTGCTACGGGAGTTGTCCTGAATCCAGCACCTTTGACTGGAGGAATCAAAATATCCAGAATTTGCTCCTCCACGGCTTCAGCTGCCCGAGCTTTTACCGCCTCATTTTTGACCTCTCTCACGAGATGGACAGACTGCTCAACTAGGTCCCTGACCATGCTTTCCACGTCTCGGCCCACATAGCCTACTTCAGTGAATTTGGACGCTTCCACTTTGGTAAATGGCGCCTGGGCAATTTTTGCCAAGCGACGTGCAATTTCTGTTTTTCCAACCCCAGTTGATCCAATCATCAAGATATTATTGGGAACAATATCCCGTTGAATATCAGATTTGACCATCATCCGACGTATACGGTTTCGAAGTGCAATAGCCACATTTCGTTTTGCGTCGCCTTGTCCGATGATATATTTATCAAGCTCCACGACAATTTGTCTAGGAGTAAGAGATTCTATTTTATTCATTTCAATGTTCTTTTAGTAAACAACCGGATTGATTCGCGGCTGTTTGCATGATTTTCAATCAGCTTTTCTTCTCCTCTGGAAAAGAAAACTGTAAAGGCCTATCCACTTTTGACTTCAAGAGCGCAATGTCCAATACTTCACTGACTCGATCCACAAAGTGAAATTCCAATCCTTTGAGGTAATTTTCATCGATCTCATCGATATCCCGCTTATTCTTTTTGCAAAGAATGATTTCTTTGATTCCAGCGCGCTTAGCCGCTAAGATTTTTTCCTTTATCCCTCCAACAGGCATGACTTTACCAATTAGGCTGATTTCTCCAGTCATAGCGAGCTTCGTTTTTACTTTTCGCTGCGTATAGACAGAAGCCATTGCAGTTAGCATGGTAATACCGGCTGAAGGACCATCCTTAGGAACAGCTCCAGCAGGAACGTGTACGTGCAAGTCATAATGCTCAAACACCCGGTGATCAATTCCAAGCTCCTCTGCTCTCGATTTGAGATAAGAAAGCGCGGTCATTGCAGATTCCTTCATCACATCACCAAGTTGACCGGAAAGTGTAAGTTTTCCCTTTCCTCTGCTCAAGCTTGATTCAATGAACAGTATTTCTCCTCCCACACTGGTCCATGCCAGACCCGTAACTACTCCGGCAATGGTATTATCTTGATAGGTTTCCTTATCAAAAATCTCCGAACCCAATATCTTACGAACTGCCTCGGCGTTGATTTTCGGTTCATATTCCTCCTCCATCGCAATAGACTTAGCGATATTCCTCACAACTTTACCGATAGCTCGCTCCAGATTTCTCACACCGGATTCGCGAGTGTAATCTTCAATTATTTTCACCAAAGCAGCCTTGTCAAAACGAATCTGACTGGCCTTTAAGCCATGCTCTTTCCGCTGCTTAGGCACCAAGTGGCGTTTGGCTATTTCTACCTTTTCCTCTTGGGTGTAACCTGTCACCTCGATGATTTCCATTCTATCCCGTAGGGCAGGCTGGATCGTATCAAGGGAATTAGCCGTAGCGATGAAAAGCACCTTACTCAGGTCATATTCTACCTCTAGGAAATTATCCATGAAAGCAAAGTTTTGCTCAGGATCTAATACCTCGAGAAAAGCTGAACTTGGATCACCACGGAAATCAGAAGAAAGCTTATCGATTTCATCCAAAACGAATACCGGATTGGAAGTTTTAACCTTCTTCATGTTCTGAATTACCTTACCTGGCATCGCACCGACGTAGGTTTTTCTATGTCCCCGGATCTCAGCTTCGTCATGAAGTCCTCCCAAAGACATTCGGATATACTTTCGACCTAAGGCCTTTGCGACAGACTTTCCAAGGGAAGTTTTACCCACTCCGGGAGGGCCATAAAGGCAAAGAATGGGGCCTTTCAAGTCATTTTTCAATTTCAATACGGCCAAGTACTCGATGATCCGTTCTTTGACTTTATCCAAGCCAAAGTGATCGGCATCTAGCACCTTTCGAGCATGCTTCAGATCAAAATTATCTTGGGTGAACTCATTCCAAGGCAATTCGACCATGATCTCGGCATAGTTCAATGCAATTGGGTACTCTGCTGCCGATGGGTTAATCCGTAGAATTTTATCAAGCTCTTTTTCGAAATGCTTTTTGACCTCAGCTGGCCAGTTTTTCTTTTCCCCTCTCATTCGGAGGTCTTCGACTTCCTTTTCGGGTCCTTCTTCACCCAGCTCTGTCTGGAGAACTTTCATCTGCTGACGCAGAAAATAATCCCGCTGCTGCTGATCGATATCGGTATGCACCTTTTTTTGGATTTCGGACTTCAGCTCCAGCATCTGAATATCCTTCATCATGTACTCCAAAAGTAGCGTAGCTCTTTCTACTCCATCGTTGATTTCCAAAAGACGTTGCTTAGACTCTACAGGAGCATTGATGTTGGAAGAAAGAAAATGGGTTAGAAATGGTGTATTATCAATATTATCTAGGGCTACCTGTGCCTCACGTGGGATTTCTGGATTTAAATGTAAAATACGAACGGCGGCATCCTTGAGAGACTCTTCCAGTGCCTGAATTCGCTTTGAACTTTTCGGGAAGTTTTCTTCCAAGTATTTTACTTTCGCAATAAAATAAGGGTCTTCAGTAACCTGTTCAGTGACTTGGAACCTTTTCTTACCCTGAATGATGATTGTAGTATTTCCATCGGGAAGCACGATCATTTTGACGATTTTCGCGACGGTCCCAATTTGATAGATATCTTCCCAGCTTGGGTCATCTGTATTCGGATTGATCTGGGCACAAACTCCGATTAGTTTATCGCCTTTTTGTGCTTTTTTGACCAGTTTGATAGAGCGCTGTCTCCCTACAGTGATCGGTATGACCACACCCGGAAAAAGCACCGTGTTTCTCACTGAAAGTATTGGAATCTCTTCCTTTAATGTATCTGACACCTGCTGACTGTCATCCTCCTCAGTGATCAATTGGATGAGGTCACCCTCATTGGCAAAGTCACTGACCATCAAATTTTCAAGCAGGGATTTTTCGAATTGACTCATATAGACATTTTGACAGACAAGCTGTCGGTTTTGGCTTAAATAAAAGAAGAACCTTCAATCTACAAAGGTTCTTCCATAAAGTTCAATGGCTGTGCCAAAGCTTATTCGGGTCAGATTGGCAGCTCAGAAAAAGAAACCCTCTACCCTAAAAGTAAAATCTTGAGGCTATCAACCTCCTGTAAATATTTTCAAAATGTCATTTCCTATCGCGAAAACCATCAAAACCAAGAGAATTACCATTCCGACTTTTTGGGCATTTTCCAAGAATTTATCGGATGGAGCTCTTCCGGACACCATCTCATACAACAGGAACATCACATGTCCTCCATCCAAGGCCGGAATCGGCAATAAGTTCATAAAGGCCAAGATCATGGAAATCAAGCCAGTGATACTCCAAAATTTACCCCAATCCCAAGAATTGCCATAGATTTTTGCCATTCCGATAGGGCCACTCACATTCTTCGCTGAGACCTCACCGGTAAACATCTTACCCAAAGCTTTGGCGTTGATGATCACCACTCCAAATGCTCGCTCCGTTCCTTTGCTCAAAGCTTCAGCGAAACCAAATTGTCGCTTCACAGGCTCAATCAGTGGATTGGCTGCAATTCCGATCGTTCCTTCAGCTGATACCGGAACTCTAACAGTGTCCCTTACTCCATCAGATTCAATTAAAAGTTGCGCTTCTTGAGTTTTTAAGTCAGCTAGGGCCGACTGTAATTCATCAAAATAATATACCTGCTGACCATTGACAGCTAAAATCTTGTCTCCTTCTTCCAGTCCTGCTGTCTCAGCAGCCTCTCCGGGTGCCACATCCAAAATCTCAAAGGGAAAACGAATCGAAACAAACTTAGCAAAGGCTTCTTCGGAATTGAATGAATTGATAAAACCTCGCGGAATTTCGATTTTGACCTGCTCCCCATTACGATCAACGGTGTAATATCCATTTTCTGAAAGCAGCACACTGCCACTGCTCAGTTCATTCAAGCTTTGGTAAGGCTGACCGTTTACATCTAAGATTTTGTCTCCGGTCTGAAAGCCTATGGATTCACCGTATTCGTATGCAACAATTCCATTTTCGATAATTTGATCTCTGGAAAAATAGGTCTCTCCATTATTGTAAACCAGGATCACAAAAATGATTATACCTGTAATCACATTGACTATAATTCCTCCCAGCATTACGATCAGCCTTTGCCAGGCTGGCTTAGATCTAAACTCCCAAGGCTGAGGTTCAGTAGAAAGTTGCTCTGTATCCATGGACTCATCCACCATACCGGATATTTTCACAAAGCCCCCTAAAGGAATGGCTCCAATCGAATACTCTGTCTCTCCCCACTGAAATCCCGCAATTTTAGGAGGAAAACCTATCGAAAATTTTTCCACCCGCATGCCAAACATCTTGGCAGTCAATAAGTGACCCAACTCGTGCAAGCCTACCAGGATTGATAATCCCAATATGAGCTGGCCCACCATAATCAATGTATCCATTATTTATACTTTTTAATTAATTCATAAGAAATAGCCCGGACTTCTTCGTCACTCGACACATAGTCTGATAGGCTTGGGTGGCTGATAAAATCAACCCGATTCATGGCATCTTCGATCAAATCGGACATTTGAAGGAAGCCAATCTCATCTTTTAGGAATGCCTCGACAGCTACTTCGTTGGAAGCATTGAGAAGGCAGGCAGCATTTCCACCCTTATGCAAAGCGTCAAAGGCCAATTGAAGGTTCCTAAAAGTTTTCAAATCCGGCTTTTCAAAAGTCAAATTTGGATAGTTTAAGAAATCAAATCGTTCGAAATCACTTTTCAATCGATCCGGATAGCTCATCGCAAACTGAATGGGGATACGCATATCAGGAAGTCCGAGTTGTGCTTTGATCGAGCCATCTTCAAACTGCACCAAGGAATGAATTATGCTCTGTGGGTGAACAACTACATCGATTTGCTCGGGAGTCAATCCAAAAAGCCATTTTGCCTCGATGACCTCCAAGCCTTTATTCATCAATGAAGCCGAATCGATAGTGATTTTAGCACCCATATCCCAATTCGGATGTTTCAGTGCCTGCTCCTTGGTGACATTTGCCAAAAACTCTCTGTCTTTACCACGGAATGGGCCACCTGAGGCAGTTAGGATAATCTTCTCAATCGGATTGTGCCACTCTCCTACCAAGCACTGAAAAATTGCCGAGTGTTCCGAATCGACCGGGTAAATATTAACTGCATGTTCTTTGGCCAATTGGGTAATAATCTCTCCGGCTACCACCAAGGTTTCTTTATTGGCTAGCGCAATTTGCTTCCCTGCTTTGATCGCATGAACTGTGGGAATCAAACCTGCATAGCCCACCAAGGCTGTCAATACCACATCGATGGTTTCCATTTCCACCACCTGCGCAAGGGCTTTTGGTCCAGCAAAAACTTTAATATCATGTGGAATAAGCGCATCTCGCACCACCTGATACTTGGATTCATTGGTAATTACTACCGCATTTGGCTGGAATTCTAGCGCCTGCTTGATCAGCAAGTCACAATTATTTTGGGCCGTAAGTACTTCGACTTGGAAGTTCTCAGGATGCTGACGGATCACCTCCAAGGTTTGTGTACCGATACTACCTGTACTCCCTAGAATGGCTACGCGCTTTACTTCGCTCATTTTTTTGATTTGATGGAAAAACAGACTCCGAATAGGAAAGTTTTTAGAATAGCTGACAAAATTACAAGATGCTGAGAATTTACAGGTACAAATCGTCAGTTTTTCCCAAAAGGAAAAGTTTTTGAGCTAGGCAAGCTTAAAATATGTGAATTCGCCCAACAGAAATGAATTTTGGTCGTCAAGTTGAGAAAAGAAAGCGTATGGAAAATTTACTCAAAACTACCCTAGTGGGTTTTTTGGCAGGCATTTCTGGAGCCGCATTTTGGACACTTGCAGATATCGCCCCGGAAAAAGAAACCTACACTTCCCCTAGCCCGATGGCAGAGAGATCGGAAGTCCTAAACACTACAAGTACTGAATCTACACCTAGAAGTTTTGCGACAAACCCTCCCATCTCTTTCGTAGCTGCTTCTGAAAACAGTACGGAGTCAGTTGTTTTTATCAAAAACTTCTCTGGTAGTGATCCTCGCCGATACAGCATGTTTGATTACTTTTTTGGCACTGGCCCTACCCAACAAGTAAGTACTGGCTCAGGCGTAATCATATCGGATGATGGATACATTGTCACCAACAATCACGTGATAGATCGAGCAGAAACCATTGAGGTGATTCATAAGAAAAGAACCTATCAAGCGAGATTGGTTGGAACTGACAAAAACACAGATATCGCAGTACTCAAGATTGAAGCTGACAATTTACCGGCAATTAGAAAAGGAAGTTCTCGAGACCTTCAAATCGGAGAATGGGTCATTGCCGTCGGCAATCCTTTCAACCTTACCTCCACCGTGACCGCAGGGATTGTCTCTGCCAAGGAGCGTCAAATCAATATTTTGGGAGGTGACTTTCCTCTGGAAAGCTTTATCCAAACAGATGCACCCATCAACCCGGGAAATTCAGGCGGAGCACTCGTCAATGTAAATGGAGAGCTCGTTGGAATCAATACAGCTATCCTATCCCGAACGGGTTCCTACACAGGATATGGATTTGCTGTGCCGGTGGACATTGCAATGAAAGTAGCCAATGACCTAATCAAATATGGAGAGGTACAAAAAGCCATTCCTGGAATTGAGGCGGTAGAGATAACTCCTGAATTGGCGGAGGAAATGAAAATTCAATCCCTCGATGGAGTGATTGTCACGCACGTCATTCGAAACGGAGCAGCTGAACAGGCTGGCATGAAGCGAAATGATGTGATTTTCCGAATCGGCGATCAAGTCATCACGGGAATGGGAAGTTTCGAAGAAGCGCTTTCATATCACTATCCCGGAGATAAAATTCCAGTTACCTACACCCGAGATGGAAAAGCCAACAACACAACCCTGACATTACAAAACCTGGAAGGTGGCACAGGAGTCTTGAAGCGGGAATACTACAGCTCAAGACTACTGGGAGCCCGGCTCGAAGCTGTCAATACAATTGAGAAGGATAAGTTGGGTATTTCCTACGGAATTAAAATTACGGCCCTTTCAAGAGGTTATCTCCGAGACTTAGGACTTCGCAATGGTTTTGTCATCACAGAGATCAACAGAGAGCCCGCAAACAACCCGGAAAAGGTGGGTAAGTTTTTGGAAGATTACAGCGGAAAATTGCTCATAGAAGGGGTAGCATCCAATGGCCAACCGTTCATGCAAAGCTACACAGTACGATAAAAAGAGGGCTTCGGCCCTCTTTTTTTGAAGACTTGTTGATTTATCCTTAGCTTTAATAAGGTCTCAGAAAATAGTTCGAAAGAAATTTCGAATAGAATTAAAAGGCCAAAACCTAAACGATAATCCAATGAAATCCATGCCGCCATCCTGTGAGGACTGCTTTCAGGAATTCAAAATAGCTTTGGAAGATTTACAGATTTTTGTCAAGCAAGCGAGATTGAGAGAGTTATCTGAATCTCGAAAAAGGGAACTGATTGCCAATTTTGAAGTGGCACATGAATTAGCTTTGAAAGTCATAAAATCTTATCTAAAAAGATGCGGAAAAGGCCCTTTTACGGGTTCCCGAGACCTAACAGTCGAAGCCTTTCATGCAGATCTGATTGATGATGGAAAAGCCTGGCTTGATATGGTGATTGATAGGATTCAATACAATCCGATATACGAATTAGACAAGCAGCTTGAATTTTTTGAAAATATTGTCAAGAAATATACTCGCCTATTGGACCGATTCGAAGAGACGATGGAAAAAATACTGGCTTGAGAGATTAGTAAGATCTCATTTTAAACTTCTTCTTCAGCTCGTTTATGGAGTTTTTGAACTGATTGTCCGTATCAATCATGTCATTTACGGTGGTAAGGGCATGAATCACCGTCGAATGATCCCTACCTCCAAAGTGATAGCCGATGGATTTTAGAGAGTGATTGGTGAATTCCTTAGAAAAATACATAGCCACCTGCCTCGCAATTACAATTTCCTTTTTTCTTGTTTTTGCTTTCAGATCATCCAAAGCAATCCCAAAATATTCGGAAACCGTTTTCTGAATGAAATCAATACCAACTTCAGTTTCGATGTCTTTGATGATATTTTTCATCACCGTCTTCGCCAACTGCAGGTCAATATCTACTCGATTAAGTGAAGCATGAGCAATCAATGAAATCAAGATTCCTTCGAGTTCTCGGACATTAGTATCTACAGAGTAGGCTAAATATTCCACCACATCATCCGATATAAAGATACCCTCTGACTGCATCTTTCTTCTGATAATTGCCACCCTGGTTTCGAAATCGGGCATTTGCAAATCAGCTGTCAGCCCCCACTTAAAGCGAGAAAGGAGACGCTCTTCCAGACCTTTGAGATCCCGAGGAGGACAATCAGAGGTCATGATGATTTGTTTTTTACTCTGGTGGAGATGGTTGAAAATATGGAAAAACATTTCCTGCGTTCGATCTTTGCCCGCCAAAAATTGGATATCATCAATGATCAAGACATCCACCTGCATGTAAAAATTCGTGAAGCTTTTGACATTGCCGTCTTTGATGGAATCCATGAATTGGTTCACAAACTTCTCTGAAGACACATACAATACGAACTTATCCTCAGGACCATTTTTAATCTCATTCCCTATGGCTTGCACCAAGTGAGTTTTACCTAAACCCACACCTCCATATACCATCAAGGGATTAAAAGAGGTAATCCCGGGCTTGGTAGCCACTGCAAATCCCGCGGAGCGGGCCAGTCGATTACAGTCTCCTTCAATGTAAGTGCTAAATGTATAAGTCGGGTTGAGATTACTTTGCATGAGCATTTCATCCCCCAAACTATCCATCTGAAATGGACTCTTTTGGGGATCTTCCTTGACAGATGATCCGGAAGGAGCCTTTTTTATCCCATGATTTCCTTGAGGATAGGATACCATATAGGGTTGATTGGAAGAGTTACCCCTGTCCACGACCACAGCATATTCCAGACGACCACCTTGTCCTAGAATGGTCTTAATTGCAAGCTTAAGCTCCTGAATGTAGTTGTCTTCCAACCACTCATAAAAAAATTGGCTTGGCACCTGAATAGTCAAGGAGGTACCCTCAAGCTTAACCGGGTTGATTGGCTTAAACCAAGTAGAAAAGCTCTGCTCGCTAACGTGCTGTTCAATCACACGTAAACACTCATTCCAAACTGCGCTAGCTTCTGAACTCATTTGAGAAGATTTCTGAAAATTGGTAACCGGTCAGGCTTTGACAAGGAGGTCAAAATTGAAGAAAAATCATATAAATAAAAAATGTCAAAACGCTTGAAAAAGTGATTTTTTTTGCTTTCCTCAATTACTAAGAACGCTTTCATCAATTCAAGCATAATTTTTTAAACTGAAAACTAAGGCTATTGCTCTCCAACATTGAATGAATTATAGCTACCAATAGGTTTTAAGAAAGGTTATCCTTGCAAGGAATCTCATTCGATTCCTTAATTTTGAAAAGAAGTCTTATCGATTTAACCAGAAACCCAAATATGACAAATCCAGATTTTTTTCCTTTTCAAGCTACAAGCAAAGCTGATTGGAGAAAGCAGATTGAAAAAGACTTGAAAGGAAAAAACTTTGAAGAAACGTTAGAAAGCAAAGTTTGGTCGACTATCAAGCAGTCACCTTATTATGATTCTTCCGATTCACAAGGAATAGCTACCCAGTTGAGATTTCATCCAGAACCGGAACTTTCAGTTCTAGGCTCTCGAATTTGGGCAAATGCTGTTGAAGTTTCCAGCTCTAGCCCAAAAGCTGACAATGCTACTATTCTTTACCAACTCCAAAATGGGGCTGATGCATTGATAATCCATGCTTCAGAATCCACCAATTGGAGTATTTTGCTGAAGGATGTGCAATTTGAATATATATCTGTATACATTTTACCTGAGAAAAGTATCCGGGATGCCATTTCATTTTTGAATTATTTGGAGCAAGTGAAATTTCCTTCTGGAAAGCTAATAGGAGCCATTCTTTGGTCTCCCACCGGCAGCTTATTTGAGGAAGAAAGAGACTGGACAAATGCTTTGAAAGATGCTCATTCTTTAATTGAGAAGACGAAGCCATACCCCAATTTCTCTCCCATGACCTTTGATTTCTCCAGGTATGCAAACGCTGGTGCTACAGGCCTGACTGAAGTTGAATTTGGCCTAGGAGAAATCATTGAAACAGCTTCCAGACTAAAAATGCAAGGAGTAGAATTGCAAGAATGGTTTAGTAAAATATGCATTCACGCAGCAGTTGGAGAGCCTCATTTCCCAGAAATGGTCAAACTAAAGGCGATTCGGATTTTGACTTCAGAATTGGCGAAAAAATTTGATGTGAATTTGGGAATTGAACAGATTCAAGTCATTGCATCAAGCAGTCTTTGGACCAAGTCACTTATTGATAAAAACAATAATTTCATCCGTCAGACCTATGAGGGTCTAGCTGGAATTTTAGGTGGCTGTAATGTCCTTTGGGTCCGTAAATGGGAAGGCGATGAATCTAATGCACTTAATTTGAGAATTGCACGGAATGTCTCCTCCGTACTGAAAGAAGAGAGTTATTTAGATAAGGTTATGGATCCTATGGCAGGTAGCTTTTATCTGGAAAGCCTTCAGAAGGAATTTATCAAGCTTATTCAAGCTACAATTTCCAAACTGGAAAAAGAAGGAGGCTGGCTTTCTCATTTTCAATCCAAGGCAGTTCATGAAAGAGTCAAATCTGAAAGACTTACTGCTCAGGAAAAAGTAAAGGGAAACCAACTTAGCAAAGTGGGGGTCAATCGCTACCAGGCAAGTGGGAAGTTGATCAATAATTTGGCTTTCCAACCTATCCATGAAAGTGGCTACGAGCTTCAGCCAAGCAGGGAAACATATCTGATCGAACAAGAAATTCTAAAAAAATGAGACCCGACTTTTCT
>LJXT01000124.1 GCA_001314815.1 Algoriphagus marincola HL-49 | reverse complement strand
AAAAGCATCACACCCCGCACCTAATGGTTGGGAACACTTTTTCAATCGGGCTTTGGCTGAGGGTAGGGATGATTACTTGCGTCTTTTCGAAAAGGATTTTCGAGTTGATCATCCGGCATTTAGGTTTTTCAAAATTTATCTCCTACGAAGTAAAAACACCATCGTTAGAATTTGGAAAAACCGTGCAAAAGTTAATTTGAGTCTTTGGCAGGTTCCCTTTGCGACTATTACAATGCTTACCTATTATCTTTTTTACCTGATCGGTGGCGTAATTACAAAAGCCACCCCGAGGTATGCAAAGGTTTCTTGGCAGATTTGATTCTGCTATGAATGAGATTTTTACGCAAGTGGTAAAAAGCAATTCGCGGTTGTTATTTAGTTTCGTTTTCGAATTAAACTCACTAAATAATGCAGCGAATATTCTTGATTTTAGGTCTCTTTCTGACCGTTAATTTAGCTTCAGCACAGGAGCCCATTTACAAGGGGAATTATGAACTAGCTTCCCGTTTTGCCCCTGCCAAACTTCGCAAAATGATTTTCTCAACTTCTGTCAATCCTCATTGGATGAAGAAGTCTGATCGATTCTGGTATGAGTATGAAACCAGTGATGGAAAGCGGTGGTATGTAGTCGATCCGGTAAGGAAAACAAAGACCGAACTTTTTGACAGAGATAAATTAGCTGCGGAAATCACCAAAGCAGTGAAAGACCCCTACGACGGTCAGCATCTGGAGCTGGATGACTTGAAACTCTTAGAAGATGAAAATACCATCCGATTCAAGGTAAAATCTACAGCTGATGTGCTTAAGTCTGACTGGGCTGAGATCAAGGAGAAAAATAAAAATGCCAAGGATTCTTTGGAGAAGAAAGTCCACACCTTCCTCTACAATATCGCCTCTCAAACGTTGACTGAGATCGAAACGGAGAAGGATCCAAAGCGCCTATCTTGGGCCAATATTGCGCCCGACTCCTCCAAGGTAGTCTTCGCCAAAAACTTCAATTTGTATTGGATGGATAAGGAAAATTTCCTGAAAGCAGTGAAGGATGAAAAAGATTCGACTATCGTAGAAAATCAACTGACCACGGACGGAGAAAAGGATTACGAATACGGTTGGGGAGGTCGTGGAGACGATAATTTAGAGGAGGAAAAGAAGAAGAATGACCGCAAGCGGGTAGGCGTACTTTGGAGCAGCGATTCCAAGCAGTTTATCTTAACTCGGAGTGATCAGCGCAAGGTGAAAGATCTCTGGGTCATCCACAATACCCGGGATCCAAGACCCACTTTGGAAACCTACAAGTATGCGATGCCTGGTGAAAAGGACCAGCCACAAACTGAATTATTACATTTTTCATTTGACAATATGGAGCTGAATAAGCTCCCAATCTCCACTTTCAAAGATCAGACGGTCAGCCTCTGGTCCACTACTCCTCCTGCCAATACTCGGGATGATGATTTTCGTCCGGCTACCTGGTTAGGAGATTTGGATGAGTTTTATTTTGCCATCACCAGCAGGGACTTGAAGCGAGTAGATGTCTGCCGCTGGAATATCGCTACCGGTGAAAAGGAGGTCTTGATCGAAGAGCGCAGCAATACTTACATAGAATTTGCCAAGCTGGAGCTTGTTGGGAATGATATGATCTGGTGGTCTGAGCGTGACGGTTGGGCGCATTTGTACCTCTATGGAAAAGATGGAACCTTCAAAAGGCAATTGACTTCAGGTCCATTCCATGTAAGCGGCGTGGCTAGAGTAGATGAGCGAAACCGAAAAGTTTATTTCGTAGCAAACGGACGTGAAAAGGATGAGGATCCTTACTACGAGCATCTTTACAGTGTCAGCATAGATGGGGGGGCAATCAGCCTGCTCAATTCTGGCAACTTCAATCACAGCATCGAAATAAATGACAATGCTTCATTCTTTGTCAATAATTTCTCCCGCGTGAACACAACTCCTGTCTCTGTCCTCATGGATAGAAATGGTAATAAGGTAATGGATTTGGAGACAGCCGATTTGACTCAGCTTTTTGCCGCAGGCTATCAATTCCCGGAACCCTTCAAGTTCAAAGCGGATGATGGAATCACGGATTTGTACGGGGTGATGTACAAGCCTTTTGACTTTGACTCTACTAGAAAGTATCCATTGGTACAATATGTCTATCCTGGTCCTCAGACCGAAGCGGTGAATAAGTCTTTCGGAAGAAGCATGGATCGAACAGACCGTTTGGCACAGTTTGGTTTTGTAGTGGTGACTTTAGGAAATAGAGGAGGACATCCTGCGAGATCCAAGTGGTATCACAATTATGGATACGGAGACCTGAGAGATTATGGCTTAGCAGATAAGAAAGCTGCAGTAGATCAATTGGCAGATCGACACTCTTTCATCGATAGAAATCGAGTGGGAATTCACGGGCATTCTGGCGGCGGCTTTATGTCTACGGCGGCGATGCTTGTTTATCCTGAGGTGTTCAAAGTAGCTGTTTCATCTGCTGGAAATCATGAAAATAACATTTATAACCGCTGGTGGTCTGAAAAGCACCACGGAGTGAAAGAAGTCATCACTCCAAAAGGTGATACCACTTTTGTCTACCAAATCGAAAAGAATCCCGACTTGGCTAAAAACCTAAAAGGCCACCTGATGCTCAGCACAGGAGATGTGGACAACAACGTGCACCCGGCAGGTACAATTCGAATGGCCGAAGCACTGATCAAGGCTGGGAAACGATTTGAATTTGTGATTTTGCCAGGTCAGCGTCATGGATATGGACCGATGGCTGAATATTTCTTTTGGAAAATGGGAGATTACTTCGTGCGGCATCTCTTGGGTGACAATACACCGCCTCCTGTAGATATGGTTGAGATGCAGCGGGATAAGCCGCAGGATAAGTAGATAGTTTTTGTAAGTAATGATTGGTGAATTGTAAGTGGTTTGAAATGAAAAAGTTTAAAGTCTCAAATCTTAAATTAGTCCACCCGAATTTTACTTAAAAATCAAGTGTTGATAAATGATAAAGCCCGGTTTCGTGTAGGAATCGGGCTTTTTTAGTGGATAGCAATTTGGATTCTTAGTCGATTTTTTTGATTTGAATGGTGTAATTCACCGTGTCGTCAAACTCTTTGATAGGCATCCGGCTTTGGGGGTCGGGTAATGGGTATATAGGAGGCATTCCTACTCTAAACTTACGGTTGGGTAATAAGTCCAAATACCTTTCTGGATTTAGACTCTTTGGCAAAAATACAAACCCACTGTCCAAGAGTATCCTACCGGTATCTATCGAATCTACTTTGAATTCAGGAATGGATTTCCATTGATTCTTCAGTGTATCCAGTCGAGAATGAGTGAGTGAATCAATCTTTTCCTGTGCAAAAGCCAATCCTAAGCTGCTGAAAAATAGAGTCAATAAACTTCCGATAATTTTCATGGCAAGCGCAATTTGTTGGATACTAAAACTACAAAAATAAAAATTAAGTGATTGATTTCCACAAGTTAAAATTTATCAATGGACAAAGGCAGAGTCCAATTCGGACGCTTTTATTGATCAATCAAATTTCTTTTCTACCATTGCTGATTATGAATAGTTGATGTTTCTATAACAATAACCTTGAGTTGACTCAACTCATCTGCGAATAATTATAAAATGGAGACTTTTATCAGCTTTTTTTCGCAAAAATTCATTTCAGCAAAACTGACATGGGTAGTAAAGTCTCATAGTTTTTATCAATCAAAAAAAAATTCATATCAATAAAATTTTTGGTAATTTCGTAAGACGTGAAATTAACAATTAACTATAAACGATAGCATCATGAACAATCCACACGAAAACGGCGGTAGCAGCTATTCTGTGAATGGAGACATCAGCAAATGTCCTTTTCACAATGGCCCTACAAAGGCAGCTGCCGGCAAAGGAATTCAAAATGTTGATTGGTGGCCCAATCAGCTGAATTTGAATATTTTAAGACAGCATTCTTCTTTGTCAAATCCAATGAATGAAGATTTCAACTATGCAAAGGAATTTGCTTCTTTGGATCTAGGTCAACTTAAGAAGGATATCGAACAAGTGCTTACGACTTCTCAAGAGTGGTGGCCAGCAGATTACGGCCACTATGGTCCATTTATGATTCGTATGGCTTGGCATAGTGCCGGTACCTACAGAGTTCATGATGGACGCGGTGGTGCTGGATCGGGCAATCAGCGATTTGCACCACTTAATTCATGGCCTGATAATGCCAACTTGGACAAAGCCCGTTTGCTTTTGTGGCCAATCAAGCAGAAGTATGGAAAGAAACTTTCTTGGGCTGACTTGATGGTTCTTGCTGGTAACGTTTCTTTAGAGTCCATGGGATTCAAGACTTTCGGTTTTGCGGGAGGTCGTGAAGATATTTGGGAGCCAGAGCAGGATATTTACTGGGGATCTGAGGCTGAATGGAAAGCCCACAGAAGTCCAGAAGCTCTTGAAAACCCACTAGGTGCGACTGAAATGGGATTGATCTATGTGAATCCTGAAGGTCCAGCCAACAACCCTGACCCGGTAGAGGCAGGTAAAGCAATCCGTGAGACCTTCGGACGTATGGCTATGAACGATGAGGAAACAGTCGCATTGATTGCTGGAGGTCACTCTTTCGGAAAAACACACGGCGCTGCAAATCCTGATGAATACGTAGGACCAGAACCAGCAGCAGCTTCTATCGAAGAAATGGGAATGGGCTGGACCAGCAAATACGGTTCAGGTTCAGGTGCTGATACCATTACCAGTGGTTTGGAAGGAGCTTGGACATCTACTCCAGCTAAATTCAGCCATGACTACTTTAAATTCTTGTTTGAATATGAGTGGGAATTGACAAAGAGTCCAGCAGGTGCTCATCAGTGGGTAGCTAAGGATGCAGAAGCGATTATCCCTGATGCACACATTCCTGGCAAATTCCATAAGCCATTTATGTTGACCACGGATCTGTCAATGAGATTTGATCCAGAATATGAAAAAGTGTCCAGAAGATTCTATGAGAACCCTAAAGAATTCGAAGATGCTTTCGCAAGAGCTTGGTTCAAGTTGACTCACCGTGACATGGGGCCTAAGGCTCGCTACGTTGGTTCTGAGGTTCCTGCTGAAGACCTACTATGGCAAGATCCTGTTCCTGCGGTAGATCATCCATTGGTTGACGAAAATGATATCGCAGGCTTGAAGGCAAATATCCTAGCCTCTGGCTTGACTGTTTCCGAACTAGTAAGTACGGCTTGGGCTTCTGCTTCTACTTTCAGAAACTCTGACAAGCGTGGTGGTGCAAATGGTGCACGCATCCGTCTGGAGCCAATGAAAAACTGGAAAGTGAACAATCCTGATCAACTTTCAAAAGTTTTGGGAACTTTGGAGAGCATCCAAGAGGAATTTAACAGTACCGCTGATGGTGGAAAGAAAGTTTCCCTAGCTGATCTAATCGTATTGGGTGGATGTGCCGCTGTAGAAAAGGCAGCAAAAGATGCTGGGTATGATGTAAAAGTTCCTTTCACTCCAGGTCGAACAGATGCTTCTCAAGAGCAGACAGAAGTTCTTTCATTCGAATACCTTAATCCAATCGCTGACGGCTTCCGCAATTATATGTCTGAAGACTGCGAAGTAAAAGGTGAGGAATTATTGGTGGATAAGGCTCAATTGATGTCTTTGACAGGACCAGAAATGACTGCCTTGGTGGGTGGTATGAGAGCTCTCAATGCAAACTGGGATGGATCAAAGCATGGTGTCTTTACAAATAAGCCAGGACAATTGACCAACGATTTCTTTGTGAATGTTCTTGATTTGGGAACCACTTGGAGAGCTACTAATGATAAGAGCAACATCTTCGTAGGTAGTGATCGCAAAACAGGTGAGCCAAAGTGGACTGGTACTCGAGTTGACTTGATCTTTGGATCTAATTCCGAGCTAAGAGCTTATGCCGAAGTATATGGCTGTGCTGACGGAGCTGAGAAATTTGTCAATGACTTCGTGAAAGTTTGGGATAAGGTCATGAATCTAGATCGATTTGATCTTCATGATTAATTAATCATATCTATCAATAAAAAAAATGGCTCTCAGATGGGAGCCATTTTTTTTTTTTTGAAGAAAGGAAAATAAGATGGGTGCGAATTCAATTAGAAAGTACCAATGATTTAAACAGCTTTCCACTTTAGTGGTTTTCATAAAAAAATGATCATGAAGATTCTCCGATATACAATTCTTGTTTTAGGTTGCATCCTGCCACTTATAGCCTGTCAGGCTCAGAATGGGTCTCAAAAAGATGATTCACCTTATAAATTCAAAAATCCCTCATGGGATGGAACAGGAAAAATCTACATGGGGCGGGAAATATCTCATATCATGGGTTTTGCTGGAAAAGACTGGTTGGAGCGTGATAGTAGAGAGGCGGAAGAAGGAGTCTCTTTGGCGGTAAAAAACTTACCCTTGACTTCAGAAAGTGTGGTAGCTGATATTGGAGCCGGATCAGGGTATTATACCTTCCGAGTGGCAGAACGAATTCCTGATGGAAAAATCTACGCAGTTGAGGTTCAGGATGAAGCACTGAATTACCTCGATCGCCGAAGGAAGGAATTAGGATTTGAGCAGGTTATTCCCACTAAAGGAAGCTCTATGTCTCCCAATTTACCTGATGGGGCAATCGATGTAGCCTTTATGGTGGATGTGTATCATGAGTTAGAGTTTCCACAGGAGATGCTACAATCCATTCATCAATCTCTGAAACCCGATGGTAAATTAATTCTAATCGAATACAGAGGTGAGGATCCGACGATTGCTATTAAGCCACTTCATAAGATGACTGCTCGCCAAGCTGAAAAGGAACTCAAGGCAAATGGGTTTAAGCTGGTGGAAAATGGGAAATTTTTAAAAATTCAGCACTTTTTAGTGTTTCAGAAAGTCTCGGATTGAGTTTTAAAGGGTGTAGCCATTAAGGATTACTCCATCCGAAACTCGCTTAAGATAGGTGGCGGCCGATCCATCAGCTCCAATCTCGCAGACTCGGTAGCTTGGAAATGGATTTCCCCAACTGCCCCCAAAATGTCCTGACCAGAGAAATGGCTTTTTTTGGTACAGCATTACACCGTCTACATCATGGTCATGTCCGTGAAATGTCGCCCGAACATTGGGGTAGGAAGCTATCAAATCCATAAATCCCTGACAGCTAACTCCATGACGAGTCCAGTCATTTTGAGAAATATGAATGAAAACCATGACATGGGGTAGACTTGAAAATTCGTCTAAAGTCTGCTTAGCAAAATCAAGATCAGCACATAAATAATCACCTTTTGGATTGGAGCAATTCAGCAAAACCATTCCTAAATCGTCTCCATGAATTTTGGAAAAATTTGAAGGTTGATTCCAGATTTGATTCCAAGTCTCCTCATCCACTCGATCATGATTGCCTTTTGTCACAAAATAGGGATGCTGCACTTGATCATAAACCTTTTTGACTTCCGGCATCAAACTCGGCTCGTCGTGAATTAGATCACCATTAAAAACCACAAAATCCACATTTTTTTCTTTATTGATTGCTTGAATCAGATTTTGATGACTTTTTTCAAAATCGGTGTTTGGCTGTCCAAAATGCCCATCCGAGGCAGTAATAAACTTAAACTTTGTCTCCTTCGGGAGCTGCATTTTTCCAAAAAGATAAAAAGGAAGCGTCATCGTTGAGGTGGTTAGGATTCCAAGTTTTTGCAAAAAAGGCCTTCTTTCCATGATTTTAAGGGTTTGTGTCGGGCTTTTAAAATATGGACAAAATATAATCAGGATTTGGAGAAGTACCGATTTTCATGCTCAGCTTTTGTCGCCGGAACCTGACTTTTTGAGTAAACGGGATTTGCAAATCCATTTTTGGAAGCTATCTTAAAACGCGAAAAGCATGAAAAATGAAAGAATCCTCCCATTGGCTTCGATCATTTCTTTTTTCCAATAAACCTAAACTAATCTTATCGATCAAAAAGCACATCATGAAGAAGAATTTCCAGATTATCGACAGAAGAGATTTCCTCAAGAAAACTGGCCTTGGGGCAGCTGCTCTTGCACTTTCACCTGCCCTACTTGCACAGGCACAGTCCAATGGTAAATTGAGGATAGCCCAGATTGGAGTAGGTGCGATGGGGGTTGAAGATTTGAAGGCAATTTCCTCACACCCATTGGTGGAGGTTGTGGCGCTTTGTGATGTAGATAGTACTAATCTTGGGAAAGCTGCTGCTGATTTTCCGCAGGCGAAGACGTATTCGGATTATCGGGTTTTATTGAAAGAGTTGAAAAAGGAAATCGATGCAGTAGTGGTCTCTACTCCTGACCATACCCATGCGCCTGCTTCCTTGATGGCGATGAAAATGAAAAAGGCTGTTTATTGTCAAAAGCCTTTGACCCATCATGTTTCTGAAGCTAGAGAGATGAAGAAAGTGGCTGAAAAAAAAGGCTTAGTCACCCAGATGGGGATTCAGGTTCACTCATTCTACGATTACAAATTGGCGACGCTCCTGATACAATCGGGAATCATCGGGAAAGTGCATACCGTCAGGGCTTGGTCACCAAAAAATTGGGGGACCGATGATCCGATGCCACAAGGTAGCGATCCAATTCCAGCCGATTTGGACTGGAACCTTTGGCTAGGAACTGCACCCGAGCGGCCGTTTAAAGAAGGAGAATATCATCCGGGCAACTGGAGAAAGGTTTTGGATTTTGGTTGTGGAACTCTTGGAGATATGGGGGTTCATATTTTTGATACACCGTACAATGCCCTTGCTCTAGATGTGCCTAGAACGATCAAGAATGAGTGTCGACAGCCTACCGGCTTTGGCTTTCCAGAAAATAATATTGTTACCTACGAATTCCCTGCTACGCCATATACAGCAGAAACCTTGACTTGGATTTGGTCTGATGGACCCGGAGCCCCTGCCGATCACCCGGATCTAGCTCTTCCAAATGGAGACAAGCTTCCCGATCAGGGCGCTATGTTCCTTGGGGAAAAGGGTAGATTATTACTTCCGCACTTTATGCAACTTCCTCGCTTGATCGTGGATGGTGAATACAAGGAAATGGATATTGCTCAATTTAATCTAGGTGAGCCTGTGAAAGACTATGCCGGAGAAAGTAAGAAGCACTATCATGAATTTGTAGATGCATGTTTGGGGAAAACAGAATGTAGTGCACCTTTTTCTTATTCGGCAAATCTTACAGAGACGATCCTGCTTGGAGTGATTGCGGGACGCTTTCCTAACGAAACACTTCACTGGGATAGCAAAAAGGCCCGTTTTGAAGAAGATAAAGCCAATGAGTTCTTAGATGGAAAGTACAGGAAGTTTTAAGTGAACTGAATTGATTTTCTTCAAAATGATAGCCTTCAAATATTCAACCATTTGAAGGCTTCTTTTACCCGTTAAAGATCAGTTTGAAAGTGGTTCCTTCACCCAATTGGGACCGTACTTGGATATTTCCCTTGTGGCGGCGCATAATCTGCTTGGAAAGACTCAGGCCGATTCCAGATCCTTTTTTCTTGGTGGTGAAAAATGGAATGAAAATTTTGCTCAAAGCTTCCTCTTCGATCCCTTTTCCGGTATCGCAGACCTCCAAGATTATTTTCCCTGCCTCATCGATAAATGCCCGTAGCCTAACCAATTTTTGCTCAGAATCTTCCACTGCCTGAATCGCATTTTGCACCAAATTGATCAGTACTTGTTCGATTTGTGTTTGGTCTCCAAATAGAATTAACTCCTCTGGATCAAGTTCCTTGCGAAATGTAATCCCTTTGTTTTCTAACTGATGGTGGAAAAGTACCTGCAGCTGATCAAATAACTGGGAGAGTCGGATACTGCTAAACTTCGGTGCTGGGATATGCGCCAAACTCCTGAAATCCGACACAAAATTGATCAAACCCTCTGAGCGTTTTTCTACCGTGGCGATACCCATCAGATAGTCCTCCAAATCCGAATCTGAAACTGACTCTGCATGCTCTAGTTTTTGCTCGATGTCGCTTTTTATCGTACCGGCAAGAGAGGAAATAGGTGTAATGGAATTCATGATCTCATGGGTCAGCACCTTCACGAGATTTTGCCAGGCTTCCATTTCTTTCTCTTCGAGTTCGGATTGAATGTTTTGAAGTGATACCAGCTTAAATTGCTCCCCTCGCATCATCAATTCGATGACATAGACGGAGAGTTGCATAATGCCGTCCGGATGGGCTATTTTAATCAGTTCGCTACCTCCGGTTTTTAATTCATGAATCGCTCGATAAAGCTCTTTATTGACAGACTCTATCTGTTCGATGTTTTTGAGTTCATCTAAGTCTAATATGCGTTTAGCGGCGACATTCAATAGTTGGATTTTTCCATCCTCACCAAAAGTAATAAGTCCGATACTCAGGTGCTTAAATACAGAGCGGAAGTACTGGTAATTGGCTTCCTTTTCGGCTTGATCTTCCTTTAGCTTTGCCAGAATGGCATTGAATTCTATATGAAGATCATCAGTCTCTGTGCCGTCAAATTTGACAGGGTAGACCTGCGAGTATTCATCTTGCTTGATGTTATCGAGGAAGGTTCTCACCTTTTTAAATGAACTCTCAGCGTATCTAAGGAAGAAAATAACTTGAATGATTACCAAAATGATAAAAAGGGAAGTCATGAAGACCCCCCATTCATCTGCAATGGAATATCCTAAAGCAAAAAGGGAAAAAGAGAGTAGGGCGATTCGCCCCAATAAGCCTACCTTAAAGTCCATACTTTTCTAATCTTCGGTATAGAGAAGCTCTGGTAAGTCCCAGCTCCTTGGCAGCTTTAGAAATATTTCCGCCGTTTTTGTCAATTGCTCGCTGAATCGTGGAGCGCTCCATGTCATCCAGGTTCAAGGTGGTGGAGACAGGGGCTTTTTCGGAAGTAGGTTTCGCTGATAGGAAAAAGAAATCTCTGCTATCCAATTCATCCCCTTCGGACATGATGATAGCCCGCTCGATGGCATGCTGAAGCTCTCGGATATTTCCTGGCCAGGAATAACGCTGAAGGAGATCCATCGCAGAATCAGTAAATCCGCTGAGCGTTTTTCTGTACTTCTGCCCGTAGATTTTCAGGAAGTGATTTGCCAATTGAGGAATATCATCCTGACGCTCCCGAAGAGGTGGAAGGAAAATCTCTACTGTATTGATTCGGTACAACAAATCTTGCCGAAAACCATTGTCCAAGATCATTTCATGAAGGGGCATATTGGTCGCACAAATCAGACGAATATCGACTGGGATAGCCTTGTTGGTACCAATTCGTGTCACCTCGCGTCTTTGCAATACTGTCAAAAGTTTTGATTGTAAGGGCATGGATAAGTTTCCAATTTCATCCAAGAATAGTGTGCCCTGATCCGCTACTTCAAAACGACCGGCCCGATCGTCTTTTGCATCGGTAAAGGCTCCTTTTTTGTGTCCGAAAAGTTCTGACTCAAAC
>LJXT01000123.1 GCA_001314815.1 Algoriphagus marincola HL-49 | reverse complement strand
ATATCCGTCGATCCCTACATTTCCTCGGAGAGATCACCGGTGAAATCACCACAGATGATTTGCTGGCGAATATCTTTTCGAAGTTTTGTATCGGGAAGTAAATTTGAAAACCTCTTTAAGATTTTAATTGCTGACCGGAAAGATCATTCACTTTCATTCAATTTTCGGATTTGCTCTTTGGTAAATTCATTGACTGTGCGCAAGTATTTTTCTACGGTTATCAATTCGGCAACCGTAAATGCCGTGTAGAATTCCTTCAAGTCGTTTTGCATTTGAGAAAAAGTGGGCCCAATGCGTTCAAAAGCCTTTTCTCGATTTAGAACCACCACTACTTTTCTTCTGTCATTAGGGTCTCTTTCCCTTCTTACAAGATCAATTTTCTCTAATCGATCAATCATCCCGGTTGCTGCCCCTGTAGTCAACCCGCTTAATTCCGCAAACTTACCGGCGGTCATCGAACCATGTTCCAAAAGCAAATCGATGTACTTGTGATCCGTGCCGGACAATCCGGCCTTTTCTGCGATGGCTTGGTGCATCAATATGGTATGAGTTGAAAATTTTCTACTTAATGTATTGATATTCTGAATCAAAGTACTTCTATCTTCTTTTTTCTTGTTCATTTCAACTTATTGATTTTATCTTTGTGGCAAAGATACTTTGCTATATAAATATATTGCATCCCATCAAGGCAAGCTCTAAACATGTCACAAAATATGAAGACTTCCACTAAATATTACAAAGCAAATCTCTGGCTTTTCATCGCCACAGCCGCATATTTTTTAATGAATGGCGCACAACTATGGGAAACGGCAATTATGGTTCCCGCTTGGACCGCAGCTCCTCCGGAATCCCTCCTCTTTTTCAAAGGAACTTATGGACTTGATTTCAAAAATTTCTGGATCATCGTGCACTCTTCTCATGAAATGTTTCTCTTGATCGCGCTCATTTTCAACTGGCGTTTCAAAAAGAGACGAAATTTCATGTTATTACTACTTGTGGCCCACATAAGTGTAAGGGTTTGGACGCTGCTGTACTTCGCTCCTATCATCATGGAGTTCCAAGCAATGAATGTAAAACCCATGACAGATCCAGTTTTACTGGAAAAAGCTGCTCAATGGCGAAATCTAAATTATTTAAGGGTGGCTCTTTTCTTCTTAATCAATATGGGCTTTGCTCAGCTACTGTGGTCGAATCAAAAAGAAACTGTTAATGCGTAAAATCTTTGTAACTCCTATGGTGGTTTGTCTCTTTGTCCTTCTTCATGCTTGCGAAGACGAGTGGTTTATTGAGCCAATTGAAAACAATTTAGTGTTAAAGTATAATCTTTCAGATTATGACCTATATCAAATTCCACTTGCAGAACTAACACCGGACACAAATGCATTTGTTTACGAGTTAAACACCGCTTTATTTACTGACTACGCTTCCAAACAACGCATCATAAAGTTGCCTAAAGGCCAAAAACTTGATGTCAGAAACAAATCTGCAATTGATTTTCCTGATGGTACTATTATCGCCAAAACCTTTTTTTACCCTGAAAATCAACAACCCAATAATCAAACTCGCAAAATATTGGAGACTCGCTTGCTGATACTGGAAAAAGGGCAGTGGAATGTAGGTGTATACAAATGGAATGACAGTCAGACCGAAGCATACCTGATCGAAAATGGAGCTGAGGTAAGGATGGAGCAGATTTTACCAAACGGAAAAGCTGAACGATTTACCTATGTAATACCCTCTAATTCAGATTGCACCACTTGCCATAACAAAAATAGTAAGGTAAACCCTATTGGACCGAAGGTGTCCAACCTTAATGTTCCTCACTGGGAAGGCTCCAATAATTCTCAAATTCAGTCTTGGATTAACAAAGGGTATCTCAACGGTTCTTCTCTTGATGAACTACCTAAATTACCGCAGTGGGACAATCCCAATCACTTACTTTCTCCACGTGCGCGAGCTTATCTGGATGTTAACTGTGCGCATTGCCACAATCCAGCGGGAGTGGCATCCGAATGGTCTCTAGACTTAAGGTATTCCACACCATATAATCAAACGGGTATTCAACCACTTCGGTATCACATACCTGAAAGAATGGAGAGTGATTGGGAGGATGAAGTAATGCCTAAAATTGGCACTACTTTAAAACACGAAGAAGGAATTGAATTAATTAAAGCCTACATCAATCAATTATAGATAACTATGAAAACAGAACTAATTTTTGCTGCAGTCCTAGCCGTGCTAATTGGGTTCGGCATGCTGAAATCAAAAGAGAAAAGAAATCATGATGACAAATAAAAAGGTGCTAATTGCAGGTGGTGGTATAGCCGGTCCTGCTATAGCCTTGTATTGCCATCGTTTGGGGGCTATGGTAGAACTACTGGAGGCAAGAAATGCTGACGAATTGGATGAGGGGCTCTTTATGGGGATTTCACCAAATGGACTAAAAGTCCTTTCGGACCTCATCGACCTTAATGAGTTATATCAAGAATATGCGCCCGGTGCCATTGAGTTTTACAATTCTAAAGGGCAACTGATTGCTGAACTAGAATCAAACTATCAGAAACCTAAATATGGTTTTGAGTCCATCCAAGTAAAACGAGCGGCCATTAGCAAGCTTTTGCATCAAGAATTGAAGCGGAATAATATTCCTATTTATTATGGCACATCGATCGTAGCTCTATCCGAAAAAACTGGTCAGATAACACCAGTTACTAATTTAGGCAATTTAGCTCCTGTAGATTTAGTAATCGGTGCAGATGGTATTCATTCCCGGTGTCGAAGGTTAATTTTTCCTTTTGCTAATAAGCCAAAATACACCCAACAACTATCCACCGGCTCAATTATTTCGATGGAGGGATGGCGCTTCAATTCAAAGCCTGTGTCTATGACATTTGGAGCTCGCGCTTTTTTTGGATATACAACCTCTAATACTAACGAGGTTTGGTGGTTTAACAATTATTACCGCGCTGAAGAGCCGACAAGGGAAGAAATAAAAACAAAGCTTCAAAAAGAAATAAAAGAAAACCTGCTAAAGCTTCATGAAAAGGATCCTCCACCCATTCAGGATCTTATCCAATATAGCACAGATATTTTCGCTTATCCCGTGTATGACATGCCTGAGCTGGAAAAATGGTATACATCTCATGTGTGCCTTATTGGCGATGCCGCGCACGCTACCTCACCACATATTGGACAAGGAGCATCCCTGGCATTAGAAGATGCAGCCATACTTTATCGCTGTCTAAAATCTGGAAATTCTCCAGAAGAAGCTTTTGCTAGCTATCAAAACCATCGCAAACCAAGGGTGAAGAAAATCATCCAACAAGCCCGAAAGGTGGGTAAAAGTAAGTCCAAGCCGAATCCAATTGTCGTTTTCTTTCGCGATATGCTTCTTCGTCACTTTATTAAGCTGGAAAAAAAGAAAATGGACTGGGTATACCGCTATGATGCGCTCAGAGCTTCGATATGACTTTGTCGGATGTCGGTTACGTACAATTTTCTAAAAGCGAACAGATCGATTTTTGAACAAAAAACAATATGATAGCAATAACAGGAGCCAACGGCCACTTAGGGTCATTAATCATCGATCATCTCCTCCAATCAATTTCCCCTGGCACAATTCTACCCATTGTTCGCGATCAGGTTAAAGGTCTGCCATTCAAAAAAAAAGGAATGGAGGTAAGAGTAGCTAATTACGCTGATCTGCGCTCCTATTTGAAAGCTCTTGAAGGCGTGAAAGTCTTGATTCAAATTTCCACTACAAGTGTGGGTGAGCAAGGGATTAAGGAGGAAATGAATGTGGTAAGTGCGGCAAAGGTAAATGGAGTCGAACACATTATCTATACGAGTTCTCTGGCTCCTTCGCTGAACCATCAGTTTCAAGGTGCAACGCAAGCCTACTCTACCGAAAGTGAAATAAAATTGAGTCAAATACCCTACACCTTTTTTCGGAACAGCCTCTATATGGAAGTGATTCCGAGTTTGGTTGATCCTACATGCCTGGAAAAAGGCATTTTGCCCTATCCTGCGGGGAATGGACGGATAAGCTTTGTGTCGAGAGCAGATATTGCTGAGGCCATGGCGATGGTGGCTATACATCCCGAAGAGCATAAGAATCAGGCCTATGAAATCACGGGGAATCAATCTTTTACCTTTAGTGAACTTGCGGATCAGCTTCAAAAGGTAAAACCCCGCACCTTTAAATACTTGGATATTTCCATAGGCGAATACCACGACACCCTCAGACAGTATCAGATACCTGAGCCTACAACTGAGTTCTTATCGAGCATGGCGGCAGGCATACAAAAGGATGAGTTTGCCTTGGTCACGAACACCTTAGAGGAGTTACTGGAGAGAAAACCAACGATGCTACATCGATATTTAAAGGGTCTGTAATCATGCTCTTCACGCGAGATGTCTTAGAAAAAATAAAAAAGGGTGAGATCGAACTCGCCTTTCGCAGGTGGATGCTTCCACGCGTAAAAACAGGATCTCTGATCAATACCGCGGTCGGTCAAATTGAGATTAGCCAGGTATCTCAGGTGAAGCTGACTGATATAAAGAAAGAAGATATCAAGCTAGCAGGTTATTCATCTATGGAGGAACTGCAGAAATCCTTTTACCATCAAGGCAAAGGCGATGTATATCGTATCGAACTGAACTTCTCAGGACCCGATCCGAGAATTGAGCTCAGAAATAAGGCCAATTTATCGGATCAAGAGCTGCAAGACATCTGTCTTAAGCTAGCCCGCTATGATAAGTTTAGTAAAGTAGGCCCCTGGACATCGGAAGTACTTAACCTAATTGCTGAAAACCCGCATCACAAGGCCGCTGACTTAGCCCGGGCCTCAGGGTTTGAGAAAGAATGGCTCAAAGTAAACATCCGAAAACTCAAAAACATAGGGCTTACCATTAGCTTTAATTCTGGCTACGAAGTATCTCCGCGAGGCAGAATAGTATTACAGTACTTAAATGATAAAGTGAAAAGCACAAATAAAAAAAACTACTGATATGCCACTTTCCAACAGAAATATCGTTTCCCTGTTTTTTCGGTTAATATTGGGATTTGTCTACCTATCAGCAGGCTTCAGTAAATTTGCACCTGACTATATTGGTAATGTTATCGGCCCTTCAAAATTACCAGATGACTTATTTCCGATTGAAGTTCTTTATTTGTTTTACACAATGGCCTTTCTTCAAATTTTGGCCGGCACACTAATACTTTCACTTCGCTATGCAGGTGCAGGTTTGTTGGTATTGCTACCACTCACGACAAGCATTTTCATTTTCACCTTGGTCGCAGGCTTTGGCGCTACTCCGATAATAAATGTCATCCTTCTAGGAATAACAATTCTAGAAGTCTACAAAGAGTATGTTATTTTTTCAAAACATGGACTTGATCAATCTTTCATTAGTTACATGCTAAGAAAAAATGAAGATCAGTATCCAAAGAAAATTGTTCATATCATAGTCCTTTTAATAATCTTAAACTTCATATCCTTACCTTTTCAATATATCCATTTAACCATTTTGCTTTCTGCGGCTCTGTGCTTACTGACCGTAATTCTTATGCAATTAAATGGCCTGATTATACTAGACAGGCTATCGATTATCATTTTCATGCTGTTCAGTCTGTCCGTCATAAATGGAATCTGGTTAAAAGAACTAGTCCCCAATTTTTTCTATAAAGTACTCGTTTTGATTCCAATTGGAACAATAATCGGATTGCTAAGACTGGTTTGGTATCGCTATATAATCAAGAAACAGTTGTCATGAAAAACTTTATCTTTTGGAAAAACTGGCTCATGGCCGTTAATCTAATTACTATAGGCATTGGACTGCTTATTGCTTTTGCGGGTAATAGCTTATTGTTTGAAATACATAACGAAGGAACCTACCACACCTTCTTTGATGGAAATGCCCCTTCTGAAAAGATGATGGCTTTCAAAAACTGGTTATTCGGCATTATCGGGGCCACCATTGTAGGCTTTCACACTTTGATCGTGTACATCGCCAAGTATCCATTTGCACGTAAAGAGAAGTGGGCGCGTAACGCCATAGCCCTTGCCATGACGACATGGTTCATTTTGGATAGTAGCTTGTCTTTTTATTACGGTGCAGATTTCAACGTCTATTTCATCAATATACCGTCATTCACTTTGATAATGCTTCCGGTATTGCTCACCTGGCGCTGTTTTACATCAAATCATGATAAAAACGCAATGTTATGAAATACCTGAAAAAATGGACATCCCGAACTGTATTGGCGATTCTTATACTCTTTGTTTCAGGTTGTTCTTACCGAATAGCCGACCTTACTATTGCCAGTACAAAACTGCATACCATTCAGGACTTTGAACAGCCCAAAAAAAGGGTAAAGGGAAAAAGCTTGGGTCTATTTGGTGAGGGCGCTTCTCTTGGTGATGCTATAGATGATGCCTTACACCAAGCGGGCGCTGATTATGATCTACTCATTGACGTGGTTGTGAGGCGAAAGACTTATCTACTGGTTGAGGGCTTTTTGGTAGAAGGGACAGCCATTAATTCGAAATCCTTAATGCCTTTTCAAGAAAGGAATTCAACTCAAAATTAGGCAGAGTAGTCACACGGATAATGTCAAAATTAAAATAATATGATAAACTCAATGATTTATTTAATTCTTATTTCACTGTTTCTCACGGATAGCACTAAACAAATAAGCAAAAGAGAATGGCTGCTAACACAAATTGAACAAATCGTCTCAGACAAAGATGCAATAGTTGGAGTTTCAATAATCGGAAATAATGGGAAAGATACGCTTTCGTTGCACGGAAACATGCGATTTCCAATGCAAAGCGTATTTAAATTTCAGGTGGCATTAGCTGTATTAGGTGAAATTGATCAAGGAAACATTTCAATAGACCAGAAAATTGAGATAGAAAAAGATGAGTTTTTGCCAAAAGACTTTTGGAGCCCGCTTAGAGATGCGTATCCTAATGGGGGGATTTTCTCAGTTGAGATATTGATTCAATATTGTGTCTCTCATAGTGACAATTCGGCCTGTGACATTTTAATACAGTTAATTGGTGGGCCGAAAACAGTTGAAAGTTTCATTAAAAAGACCGGGGTTGAAGACTTACAAATTGAATTTAATGAAGAAAAAATGCAGTCCAAATGGGAAAATATGTACCATAACTGGACTACCCCAAATGCGGCAAGTGAAACACTTAAATTGTTTTATGAGAATAAATCCGCCTTGCTTTCAAAAGTCAGCTATGATTTCTTTTGGAAAACAATGAAAGAAACAACAACAGGGAAAAATCGGATCAAAGGACTATTGCCTATTGAAACAATTGTTGCTCACAAAACAGGTTGGTCTGGGACGAATAAGGAAACGGGAATTACGGCTGCATTAAACGATGTAGGTATCGTTTTTCTACCGAATAATGAATATTTCATTCTAAGTATTTTTATCACTGAATCAAGAGAGAATTTCGATACGAACGAAAAAATTATAGCGGAAATTGCAAAAGCTGCCTATGATTTCTATACAAATGAGACTAATTGAAATTAGACCGAATTATTGTTTATTTGATAATTAAAACGTGGAAAAACTAACAGGTACATATCTGGTTCATAATTCTTCAATGCAATATCAGGAGTTTCCGGCTCCTCCTTTTTTGCTGGAATATGCATCCCTCTTTTGGTTTGATGCCTGCACGGATGCCAATTTCCCAGCAATGGAATACAATCTAATAGCAGATGGAGAGCCAGGAATCATATTTCATGAAATACCAGGTTCTGTTACTATAAATGGTTTTTCCAAACTACCTCAACTCATGATTTACGGTCAAAAGACCCGATGGTCATCCACCCTAGCGAAACCACCTTATAAAAATATTGGTATAGTTCTTAAACCCTATGCCTTAAAAGCACTTTTTGGTATCGATGCCAATGAACTAACTGACTCCGCACTGCCCTTATCGGATTTGGTAAATTGTGAGAGACTTTTAGATCAATTAATGTGTAATAATGGGTTAGGGTATAAAATTAATGCCATTGTTTCATTTTTATGTCAATTAAAGCCCAAATTAAGCACCGGTTTAGTGCGCCTTCGCGATACTATATCGCTATACGATGAAGGGTTACCGCTTTACAATATTCAGCGTGAGTTAAAGGTATCAGAACGTACCCTGGAGCGTTCTTTCCAGCAAGAACTGGGCGTATCACCGGTAATGTATAAACGTATTCACCGATTCAATTTTGCACTAAATCTGATACACCAAAACGAATTTGACACTCTGACCGGACTAGGTTACCGCGCAGGCTATGCAGATCAGTCCCACTTTATTCGCGACTTTAAGGCTTTTGCAGGCGTAACACCAAGGGCGTACTTAATTAAATCAAAAGGGAAGAGGGCTTATCCGAAAGAGTGACCATCGGTCATGTCGAATTTTTACAATTTCCTTAAAGCATAGGCTCATTTCTTTGTCAACGAGAGCATTCTTGAAAATTCGACCATCTCAATATTGACTATGGGTATCATTCATATAACCTCAGCTATTGGCGCCCTATTCACGGGTACCTACATTCTATTGTCAAAAAAGGGCACTTCTTTGCACAAAAGAATGGGATATGCTTACCTCTTCTGTATGGTCGCGGTGAACATTACAGCCTTCAGTATTTATGAACTATTTGGAGGTTTTGGGGTATTCCACTTTTTTGCTCTTCTAAGTTCATTTGCCATTATCGGGGGCATCTATACTATACTATTTCGGAAAAGGCTAAAAAATTGGGAGATACAACATTTGGAAATCATGTGTTGGAGTGTTGTTGGCCTATATGCCGCCTTTTTTAGTGAGATTTCAATTCGACTGCTCTCGGTACAATACCCCTTCCTCTGGATAGGCCTGTTTGGAGGAGTGACAACTAGCGTTGGGGCATTTCTGATTCGAAAGACGAAGAAAAATCATTCTTCTGCGAATAATAGATAGATAGTCTTTGACTTTTTTCTCCCTGTCGGTTTTATACAATTATTCCTCACAACATTATCCCACTTTTGCATAAACATCCATTAAAATAAAATATGTTCACAGTTAAGAAAATTAAAGCTCCCGTGCATATCTACTTCATAACCCAATATCCTTTCCCCGCGGGTATTTCAAAGGCATGGTTGGAACTTGAGAGTTATATTTCTGAACGAGCGGGGATAAAGTTCTATGGGGTTTTTGATGGTCAGCAATATCTAGCCGGCTGTGATAGTCCAAATAAACTATCAGTATCACGAGAATCACTTCAGGAGTATATTATCCCTGCCGGAACCTACCTGGCACATACGATTCATAATTGGCAGGATAAGAAAGAACTAATTGCACTGACGTTTCAGCGGATGGAGGAAGAGCCTGGTTGCGATAAGGACTCTGAGGATATAGAATTTTATAGGTCAAACACCGAGTTGGTTTGCTTAAAATCCATGAAATAGAAATAAAATTAAAAACACTCATATGTCAAAATATAACATGCCCGCTATTATAGTATTATTGAGTGTCATTTGCTTTTTATTGATTTATTTTATAGTAAATATTGGCAATGAACCTGCTACTAAGCAAGAGCTGACCGTGCACACCTTAAAAGTGATCAACAGGGAAACAGGTAAACTGGTATTAATTTTTTCAGACAGTTTGCCAGACCCGATTGTAAACGGGAAAGAAGTGCCTCGGATTTTCCAAACATCGGGGATGCTCTACTTCGACAATGATGGAAATGAAGTAGGTGGCCTTGTGCAGCCCAAAATAGATATGAAGCAGAGCATGTTTACTATGGACTACGACAACACAGATGCGTTTAGCATTTTCAAACAGCAAACCGACTCCACATGGCGCACGGGTATGGTTCTGTTTGATAAAAACAGTTCAGAAGAGTTTGAAACCAAAGGCAGTGGTGGTACTCCTCGAGTTATCATGGCCAATGACAACAAAGATGCTGTTATCATACTGCGAGACACCAAAGGAAGAGATAGGATTTTGTTGATGGTAGATAAAAATGATACTCCTGTAATACAAGTATTGGATTCTGAAGGAAGGGTTGTTAAAGACTTACTTAACGAGTAAGCTCTTGGGCTTAATCCTAACTTATGCTTGTCGGTTTTATACAATTAGAGATATTCCAATACCCTTTCCTTTGTCTTTTAAAGAAAAATATAAAATACATATGCAATACTATGGTCTTATAGGTAACCAAACTGCCAAAGAAGGTAAAGGCAATCAACTCGCACAATTGCTAATCGAAGCATCAAAAGTACTTGAAGGTTTTGAGGGATGTATTCAATATATCATTGCCCAGGAAGTCAAGAACAAGGATATTATCTGGGTAACCGAGATATGGACTTCGAAAGAGGTACATAGCGCATCCCTCCAACTTCCGGAGATAAAATCCATCATTGCAGAAGCCATGCCATTTATTGAAGAAACATCTGGCTTGGGAGCGGAAACGATACCTGTTGGTGGTGTAATAAAAAATCCTTTTGACAAAGATGAAGAGTAATTAAGGATTATGTCAGCAGATAAAAACGTAGTATTTCTTCATGGTGCAGGTCTTTCCTCATATATATGGGAAGATTTTTCCCAGCAATACTTCCCCGGAAGCATTTGCGCTCCATTCCCTTTACGTGAATCCAATCAGGCCTTCAAAAGAAAAATTACTTTAGAAGATTATTGTCAGTCTGTTGGCGATACCATTCTTAAGCATTCACCAGATCGTAAAGTAGTTCTTATTTGTCATTCAATTTCTGCAATAGTTGGTCTCCGGATCACTAAAAGCCTACGAGGAAAGATAAAAGGTATTATCGGAGTCGGAGCCTCTGTGCCTCACTCAAGCCGCCATTTCTTCTCCACGCTTCCTGCATCACAAAGGTTTTTGATGCCTTGGATCATCCGATTAACGGGTACCAAGCCTCCGGCTAAGATCATACGCAATAGCCTTTGTATAGGTCTTGATGCGTCTATAGCAGACAAAATAGTGAATGCCTATTCAGATGAATCCTATCATCTGTATGCTTCAAAAATTCAATATGATCTTGCTGGTATTTACAGAGGATACGTGAAGCTGCTTTCTGACAAGGCGTATCCTCTAAGCGCTCAAGAGCTTTCAATCTCCAATTTTCAGCCTCATTCGGTAAAAGAACTCAGCTCGGGCCATTTGCCAATGCTATCGCATCCTAATGAACTGGCAACGATTCTAGAGTCAATGCTTTTGGACAACGAACGCGAAATCAAATAACAAATACGCTTTATCATGGAAACACATTTTGGCCTTAGTTACCACGAAACCACAGAAACCACAAATGGACGTTTCTTTTTGGCTACTTCCAATATTCCAGCCAATGATCCGGGCACGCCCTGGCACCTCCACACCAATGAAGATGAGTGGATTTTGGTCATTTCAGGTGCCTTACGGGTAGATGCTCTGGACAAACAAAACCTTCTTGAACAAGGCGCACTTCTAAAAATCCCAAAGGGCGAATGGCATCGTTGGATGCCTGCATCAGAAACACCAAGCCACGTATTGTTTCTTTTTTCTCCGGCAGGTGTTGAACGCATGTTCCGTGAGATGGCTCAAAATCCTGATAAAATAGGTGCCATAAGCGAAAAATATGGCAGTGTCTTTTTAGACTAAAACACTCAAACAATAAGCTGTTATGAAAAGGACTTCATTTATTTTAATCTTAATTGCCCTATTGTCTCTTTTATCTGCACTCATCCTAAATCCTTCGATTCTTGCTGATTTTCTTGATGTTGATTCCATCGGACCTGTCAGAGGAGGTATAGGTGTACTCATTGCGGGGGCGGCAGGGGCTCTTGTTTATTTATTAGTTCATTCAGTAAAACGAAATTCTGGAGAAATGGATAGGTATTTGATCTATATCA
>LJXT01000122.1 GCA_001314815.1 Algoriphagus marincola HL-49 | reverse complement strand
CTCAATTCGATCCCCTACGCGGACCACTCCCCCGCCTAGCGCTACCATATTTTGACCAAAAAGCACCTTATTGCCTACCGTACGGTAGCTGGCCAAAGTTTTTAAAGGCTCCTTGCTAGTTTCGGCAGTATTCTGATTGACGGTTGTCATCACGCAGCGTGCACAAGGCTTGACTAGTTGGAAAGCCACGTCCCCGATTTGGATTTTTTGAAGGGAATCTTCCACGAAAGCCTCTCCCCCGGAAAAAACAATATTTGGCCTAAATCTATCCATGGGCACAGGTTGTTCCAATCGTCCATTCAAGTCTTCCAAAGAGGCCTGCCCGATCAATAAATAAGGCATTCCGTCCGCAAAACTGACCGCTTCTGCATTGACAGCATATTTGGGACTTACTGCTCGCCTGGTAGATTCAGGCATGATTACTAGCCTAACTTCTTTATCTAAAAATTCCGAAAACCATTGATCATATTGCTCAGCAAGCAACCTAGCTTTCATCGTATCATCCCAGACTACCACAGAAACTTCTTCCCCCGGCGCCAAAGTATAGGGAATAAGAATGGAGTCATGTTGACGCTTCTTTTGATAGACCAAAAGTCCCTCAGGGGTGAGTTCAACTCCAAGTAGAGCAAGCTTAGGATAGGTTCTTTGCGATACAAAAAGTCCTTCTGAATCAATCAGCATCCACCTCCGGTCATATTTAAACCCCTTTTCTTCCACCTCAGCTTGATCCAAGCGGATACCACCCAAGGACTTGATCGGATAGATGAAAATATCTTGCACTACCATAGAACTCTAGCTATTTATTCCTACCCTGAAAGATAGCGGGAAGTTTGGAGAAACTTCAATAAAACTACTGGAAGAGAAACAAGACAAGACCAGTCCTGTAAACCAAGCTAAAACCCAATAGTACAAAGACAATCAAAAACCACCGAAGCCTATCCTGATTATTTTTATTATCAAAAAAACCTCTCATGACCAATAGATGCAGTCTAGATCATCAAAGTTGCATCGAAGGAAGAAAAATCTGTCAGCAAAATCCCGCCACTGTGCCAATATGCAGGAAAAGTCAGGAATCCACCCACATAAAATCTGACATTGTGACACAAAAATCTCAAAAACCGGGGATGGCATACGCATTGATTCAATGGAAATAAATCAAAAAAGCAACTAAATAAAATTTATAATCATGGGAAAAATTATAGGCATTGACTTGGGTACCACCAACTCCTGCGTAGCCGTGATGGAGGGAAATGAACCTGTAGTCATCCAAAACAGTGAAGGAAGAAGAACCACACCATCTATTGTGGCCTTTCTTGATAATGGAAATGGAGAACGAAAAGTAGGTGATCCTGCCAAACGTCAGGCTATTACCAACCCTGCCAATACGATTTCATCTGTGAAGCGATTCATGGGTAAAAAGTTTTCTGAAGTTTCTGAAGAAAAAAAGCACGCCTCATACAAAGTAGAACAAGGCTCAAATGACACGGTAGCCATCAAAATCGGTGACCGTTCTTATACTCCACAGGAACTTTCAGCGATGATTCTTCAAAAAATGAAGAGCACTGCGGAAGATTTCTTGGGTCAAGAAGTGACGGAGGCTGTCATTACTGTACCGGCTTATTTCAATGATTCCGAGCGTCAAGCAACAAAAGAAGCTGGACAAATTGCCGGATTGGAAGTGAAGCGTATCATCAACGAGCCTACTGCAGCAGCATTGGCATACGGAATGGACAAGAAAAATCAGGATATGAAAATCGCTGTGTATGACCTCGGTGGTGGTACATTTGATATTTCTATCCTTGAGCTGGGTGATGGTGTATTTGAAGTGAAGTCTACCAATGGTGATGTACACCTTGGTGGTGATGACTTTGATCAAGTTATTATCAACTGGCTAGCTGACGAATTCAAAGCAGAGGAGCAAATTGACTTGAGACAAGATCCAATGGCTCTTCAAAGACTGAAAGAGGCTGCGGAGAAAGCTAAAATCGAACTATCGAGTTCCTCTTCCACCGAGATCAACTTGCCTTACATCACTGCGACTCAGACTGGTCCAAAACACTTGGTACGCAATCTTTCGAGAGCAAAGTTCGAGCAGCTATCTGAAGATCTGGTAAGAAGAAGCATGGAGCCTTGTCAGAAGGCGCTCAAAGATGCGGGAATGAATGCCGCTGATATCGATGAAGTAATCCTCGTGGGTGGCTCTACACGTATCCCTAAAATCCAGGAAGAAGTAGAAAAATTCTTCGGCAAGAAGCCATCTAAAGGTGTAAACCCTGATGAGGTAGTAGCTATCGGAGCAGCTATCCAAGGTGGTGTCTTGACAGGTGAAGTGAAAGACGTACTTCTATTGGATGTCACTCCGCTATCACTTGGTATTGAAACCATGGGTGGAGTGATGACCAAGCTTATCGAAGCTAATACGACTATCCCTACCAAAAAATCTGAAGTATTCTCAACTGCTGCTGATAATCAGCCCGCAGTAGATATCCATGTGCTACAAGGTGAAAGACCGCTAGCGAAGGACAACCGTACTATCGGCAGATTCCAACTAGCAGATATTCCACCAGCACCACGTGGTGTACCTCAGATCGAAGTGACCTTTGATATCGATGCCAACGGTATCCTGAATGTATCTGCCAAGGACAAAGGGACCGGCAAAGAGCAAAAAATCAAAATCGAGGCATCTTCTGGACTATCTCAGGAAGATATCGACCGAATGAAGAAAGAAGCAGAAGCCAACGCAGCTACAGATAAAGCAGAAAAAGAAAAAATCGAAAAGCTGAATCAGGCAGACAGCTTAGTGTTCCAGACAGAAAAGCAGTTGAAGGAATACGGAGACAAGCTTTCCGAAGGTAACAAAACAGCTATCTCCGGAGCTTTGGATCAGTTGAAAGCAGCACATCAAGCTCAGGATTTGGGAGCGATCGACTCTGGAATGGAAGCTCTCAATAAAGCTTGGGAAGCAGCTTCTCAGGAAATCTATAACGCAACTCAAGGTGCCGGTGCACAGCCAGGAGCTGATGCAGGTGCCGGAGCCTCTGCCGAAAGTGGAGATGGAGTTTCTGACGTAGATTACGAAGAGGTGAGCGAAGACAAAAAATAATCAAAGCTAAACCAATAAAAGATGGCATCTGTATACAGTACAGGTGCCTCTTTTTTTGATTCAAACACCGATCTTGTATGCAACTGACAGCCGACAATAAATTGAAAAAACTAATAGTGGTGGGAGACCGGGTTCTGATCCGCCTCAAAAAGCCCAATGAAAAAACCTCTTCGGGACTCTACCTTCCTCCCGGTGTGCACGAGAAACAAAAGGTACAGCAAGGCTACATCATCAAAACCGGTCCGGGATATCCGATTCCGATGCCTGTAGACGATCACGAGCCTTGGATGGACAGTGATGAAAAGGTGAAGTATGTGCCGCTTCAAGCAAAAGAAGGCGACTTAGCCATCTTTCTACTCTCAGGAGCACATGAGGTAATCTACGAGGGAGAAAAATACTACATTGTTTCGCAAGGGGCTATTTTGATGCTAGAGCGAGAGCAAGACTTATAAAAAAAAAGAGGCTTTTGAGCCTCTTTTTTGTTTTTATTTAAGAGAAGCAAATTCTTTGGCAAAGTAGGTCAATATGATTTTGGCCCCTGCACGCTTGATAGATGTCAGAACTTCTAGCATAGCTCGTTCTCCATCTATCCAGCCTTTTTCTGCTGAGGCCTTGATCATGCTATATTCACCGGAGACATTATAGGCAGCTATTGGCAGCGGGAAGTTGTCTTGAAGCAGTTTAATAATGTCCAAATAACTCAAGGCAGGCTTCACCATCAAAAAATCAGCACCTTCCTCCATATCCAAATCCGCCTCAATTAAGGCTTCTTGACTATTTGCGGGATTCATTTGATAGGTCTTCTTATCTCCAAACTTCGGAGCGGAATCCAAGGCATCCCGAAACGGTCCGTAAAAAGCACTTGCATACTTAGCCGTGTAAGACATGATAGAAACATCCGTGAACCCGTGACTGTCCAACTCTTCCCGGATATAGCCTACACGACCATCCATCATATCAGAAGGCCCCAAAATATCCACTCCAGCATCAGCCTGAGCCAAGGACATTTTGGCTAAAATCTCCAAAGTCTCGTCATTCAGGATTTTTCCATTCTGCACGATCCCATCATGACCGTCAGAGCTATACGGATCCATGGCAACATCCGACATCAAACAGACTTCAGGAAACTCCTTTTTGATCGCACGAAGGCCTTGAAGGTAAAATGTCTCCGGATTGTAGCTTTCCTTTGCAAATGGGTCTTTTAATGACTCCGGATAAGCCGGAAAAACATCAAATGCCTGAATTCCCAGTTTCAGACAGGACTCTATCTCTAAAAGCATCTCATCAATCGAGAATCGATAAATTCCCGGCATGGAGTCCACCTCGATTTTCTTCTTCTGACCATCAATCAGGAAAAGAGGAAAGATCAAGTCCTTAGTGCTCAAAGATGTTTCTTCCACTAGTTCACGAACTGATGCGGATTTTCGGTTTCTTCTCGGTCTACGGTATTGCATATTTATAGCGAATGAATTGCTTCAAATGACAGTTGGGAATAATTTTCAATATATAAATCACATGGTGGCAACTCACTTTTTTTATGAGATGAAAGTACCCCAACCACTTTCATTCCTGCATTTTTTGCTGCCATGACTCCTGAAAAGGAATCTTCAAAAACCACGCATCTTTCGGCATCCACCTCAAGTTTTGATGCGCTCTTTAAATATACCTCGGGATCAGGCTTGTGTTTAATCACATGCTCACTGGCAAAAGTAGATTCGAAGTGAGGGTACAGATTCAATTTCCCCGCAATCAATTCCAAGTTGAGGAAAGGAGCAGAAGTAGCCACCCCAGTTTTCAAATTATTGGATTTCAGAATTTTCAAAAATTCCAAAAACCCCGGTATTGGGTCTACATGATGCTGATAAATATCTCTGAAAAGCCCCTCTTTTTCCTCTTCCAATTCCAAAAGCTCTTGTCCCTCTATTTTCCTACCTAAAAAGTGGCTTAAAATGTAGGAGTTGTTTTTCCCATACATATGCTGAGCAAATTCCTCCTCGGTGGGGTATACATTTCTTTTCTCGAAAAAAATCCTAAACGCTTTAGAATGGTATGGATTGGTATGACATATAACCCCATCCATATCGAAAATCACTGCTTGATTCATACTATTTTAAAAGAAAGGCCGCCATTCTTATCGAACAAAGCGGCCTTAGTATTTGATCTATTATTCAATTAATTAAACTCGGCTATCACTCGCTCGATAATATCACAGCATTCGTGCAGCTGCTCCTCGGTCATGACAAGTGGTGGAGCAAATCGGATGATATTACCATGGGTCGGCTTGGCAAGCAAACCGTTTTCAGCCAGCTTCATACAGATATCCCAAGCAGTAGAACTATCCTCTGAGTCGTTGATGACAACGGCATTGAGTAGTCCTTTGCCTCTTACCAGCTTAGCGATGGGAAATTTATCCACCATTTTCTGCATTCGATCTCGGAAAATCTGTCCCAGTTTTCGAGCATTTTGAGCTAGCTTCTCATCTCTCACCACTTCCAAGGCCGCCATAGCTACTTTAGTTCCAAGAGGATTTCCTCCAAAGGTAGATCCATGCTGCCCTGGCTTGATGACATCCATGACATCTCGATCTGCCAATACTGCAGATACGGGATAAAAACCTCCCGAGATAGCTTTCCCTAGAATCAACATGTCTGGTTTGGTGTACGTGGACTGACGCTCACAGTGAGCTTCACAGCTACAATTCCCACAGACCGCCAATAAGGAACCTGTACGGGCTATACCAGTTTGGATTTCATCAGCTATGAATAGTACGTTTTTCTCTTCGCAGGCTGCTTTGGACTTTCGGATGAAATCTTCCGAAGGAGTATATACTCCAGCTTCCCCTTGAATGGGCTCCACCAAAAATGCTACTACTTCTGGATCCTGAAGTGCCTCTTTCAGGGCATCGACATCATCATAAGGTATTTTTATAAAGCCTGCCGTGTACGGACCAAAGTTCTTTCGCGCATTGGCGTCATTAGAGAATGAAATGATGGTAGTCGTCCGGCCATGGAAGTTGTTTTCTGCAACAATAATTTTGGCTCGGTTTTCATCAACTCCTTTTCGCTCGTAGCCCCACTTTCGAGCAATTTTGATAGCGGTCTCCACGCCTTCAGCCCCCGTATTCATCGGTAGGACTTTTTCAAAGCCGAAGTACTCGGTGATATACTTTTCAAACGGCCCTAATACATCATTATAGAATGCTCTAGAAGTAAGCGTCAAAGTACCCGCTTGCTCGATTAGAGCATCCTTGATCCTAGGATGACAGTGTCCTTGATTGACCGCCGAATAAGCGGATAGAAAATCATAATATCTCTTTCCTTCTACATCCCAAAGAAAAACACCTTCCCCCTTTGTCAATACTACGGGCAGTGGATGATAATTATGAGCACCGTATTGGTCTTCAAGTTGGATTGCCTGCTTACTGGAAGTGATGGTCTGCATATCTTTTAGTAATTTCGGGATTATATTAGAACAATAAAGTTCAAATATACAAAATGCCCTATTGCCTACGGAATGAAACCTGAAAAGAAAGCAAGCAATCCTCCTTCTTTAGAACCCGGAGATTATTATTTCAATAAGCAGGGTTTGATGGTTTTTACAGAAAAATACCATCTCAGGCGGGGCTATTGTTGCGGAAGCGGGTGTAAGCACTGTCCTTTTCCAAAAAGCTGAGGATTTAACCAGAATATTTTCAGGGGCTTTATTGCTTATTCGTAAAAAGTTCCGATATTTGCAGACCAATTACAGAAACGCACATCCATTACGATACTGAATCATGGCAAAAGTTTGCGACATTACCGGAAAAAGACCTCAAGTGGGTAACAATGTGTCCCATGCTAATAACAAGACCAAGCGTAGATTTTATCCAAATCTGCACAAGAAGACCTTCTACGTTCCAGAAGAAGATGCTTGGATCACATTGAAAGTTAGCTCCAAGGCACTGAAGACGATCAACAAAAAAGGTATCTCTGCAGTATTGAAAGAAGCTCAGGATAAAGGAATGATCGTTATCAAATAATCATATCTCAGCGATAAACATTAAGAAAGATGGCTAAGAAAGGAAATAGAGTTCAGGTGATTATGGAGTGCACAGAGCACAAGACCTCCGGAATGCCGGGCACTTCCCGATATATCACGACTAAGAACAGAAAGAATACAACAGAGCGATTGGAATTGAAAAAATTCAATCCTATTCTTAAGCGTGTGACCGTACACAAAGAAATTAAGTAATTCACCAGGAGCAATCCCTAACCCCTATTCATCATGGCAAAGAAAGTAGTAGCAACCCTGAAAAAAGAAGGTGGTGTGACTTACGCCAAAGTAATCCGTGCTGTCAAGTCTGACAAAACCGGTGCTTATACCTTTAAAGAAGAAATGGTTCCTAGCACACTCGTGCAGGATACGTTGAAAAAATAAGTTGCCATCTGGCATATTTCATAGCAAAGTCCCTCTGTACTTCGGTCAGTAGGGACTTTTTTAGTATTTTTCAATTCATACAATCGAATCAACATGGGAATCTTTGGTTTTTTCTCAAAAGAAAAAAAAGAAAGCTTAGATCAAGGACTTCAAAAGTCGAGTCAATCCATCTTTTCAAAACTCAGTAAGGCAGTCGTGGGAAAATCCAAGGTGGACGAGGAGATCCTTGACGAACTCGAAGAGGTATTGATCACTTCCGATGTGGGAGTGGATACGACCATCAAAATCATTGAGCGGATCGAAGAACGGGTAGCTCGTGACAAATATGTCAATACGGAGGAACTCGACATCATTCTCCGAGAAGAAATCATTGGGCTTTTGGAAGAAAATCAATCCCAAGACTTTTTAGATTTTGACATTCCTCAAGATAAAAAGCCCTACGTCATCATGGTGGTCGGAGTCAATGGTGTTGGAAAAACTACTACAATCGGAAAATTAGCCAGCCTATTCAAAAATGCCGGAAAATCAGTGGTTTTAGGCGCAGCCGATACTTTCCGTGCCGCTGCAGTGGACCAATTGATTCTATGGGGAAACCGAGTAGGTGTACCGGTAGTTTCTCATGGCATGAATACGGATCCTGCTTCCGTAGCTTTTGATACGGTCAAAAAAGGAAAAGAAGAAAATGCAGACGTAATCATCATTGATACCGCAGGAAGACTACATACCAAGTTGAACCTGATGAATGAGCTCACGAAAATCAAGCGGGTGATGCAAAAATTTATCCCTGATGCTCCTCATGAGATACTATTGGTGCTCGATGGATCAACAGGTCAAAATGCATTTATCCAAGCAAAGGAGTTTACCAAAGCTACCGAAGTCACTTCTCTTGCCATCACCAAACTAGACGGCACAGCAAAAGGTGGCGTAGTCATCGGGATTTCTGATCAATTTAAAATCCCAGTAAAATATATCGGTGTAGGAGAAAAAGTAACTGATTTACAACTATTTAATAGAAAGGAGTTTGTAGATTCTCTTTTCTCGAAGAAGTAATTTAGCCCTTCAGACAAATTATAGATCCCCGTTTTGGGGATTTTTTTTTGCCAAAATTTGAACCTTAATTTTTTTTAGCGTAATTCAATGTGATATCAATTTAATATCATACTGAAATGGAAAAAATAACGAAACCCATCACTGGCTATTTGATCATCTTAATTGATCTTTTGATGATCCCGGCTGCAGTTTTCTCATTCCTCAATGAAATGCCGATTCTCGGAGTAATCTGCATTTTTCTTTTGATTTTGATCGTTCCAGGCTTTTTCATCGTGGAGCCAAACAAATCCATGGTATTACTTCTCTTTGGTGAATACAAAGGGACCGTCAAAGCCAATGGCTTTTTCTGGGTAAATCCTTTCATGACCAAAAAGAAGATTTCTTTGAGGGTTAGAAACTTCGAAAACAAACCTTTGAAGGTTAATGACAAAATCGGTAATCCTGTCATGGTCGGAACTATTGTCGTCTGGCAAGTGGAAGATACATTCAAAGCGACTTTTGATGTAGAAGACTATGAAAATTTCGTCCATCTCCAATCCGATGCGGCAGTAAGGAAAATGGCTGGACTTTATCCTTATGATAACTTCGAGGATGAAGATGCCGAGATCACTCTTCGATCTGGAGTCGAGGAGGTGAATCAATCTCTAGAAGAAGAAATCTCTGAAAGACTACACCATGCTGGGATTAAAGTGATCGAAGCCAGAATTTCCCATCTTGCCTATGCGTCTGAGATCGCATCGGCCATGCTTCAAAGACAGCAAGCAACAGCAATTGTAGCAGCAAGGCAAAAAATTGTAGAGGGAGCGGTTGGAATGGTTGAAATGGCACTCGAAGACCTGAAAATCAAAGATATTATCGAGTTTGATGAGGAGAAAAAAGCCACCATGGTCTCCAACCTGATGGTAGTTCTTTGCTCTGACAAGAGTGCAAGCCCGGTATTAAATGTTGGTACGCTGAACCAATAAGTCATGGCACATCAAATATTTCAGGAAAGCCAGAGTTATCGGGGCACTTGGATTATGTATTTGTTACTCATGACTGAGCTACCCATCATTGTATTGGTACTTGTAATCATGCAGACCACTGATTCAGACCCCAATGAAACAGCTATGGGAATGGCAGTATTGGTTGGAGTGTCTGCTTTAGTCTTTATTCTCATGATGGCTATTCGCCTAGAAAGTAGAATAGACGAAAAAGGGGTCCATTACCGCTTTTTCCCTTTTATCAATAAATGGAGAACGCTTCCAAAATCTCAAATCCGAAGCTTGAAAGTAATCAACTATTCGCCATTGACGGATTATGGAGGTTGGGGAATCAAAGGAAATAAAACAACAAAGGCCTTTAGCATCATAGGTGATATGGGCCTGCTAATAGATACGGGCGACAAAAAGAAAATAATGATTGGCACTCGAAAAGAGTCCGAATTGAAGGATTTTCTAAAATACTGGCAGGAGGAAAATAATGAGTAAGAAAAAGGCTTTTGCACTACGAATTAACGAGGATACCATGCAAGCAATTGAGAAATGGGCTGCGGATGAATTCCGCAGCACAAACGGTCAGCTGGAATGGATTATTCGCGAGGCACTCAAAAAAGCCGGGAGATTACCCAAAAACCAAAAGCCATCCGAAGAATGAATTTTACCTGCTTTTTTTATTTGATTGATAAATTTGTAATTTCAAGTGAATTAATCCATAGAAATTATGAAATGTCACATGAAATTCATCCTGCCTATTTTTGTTTTAGTATTGTTTGCAGCACCACAATTGGTACATGGCCAACAATCAGAAATGACCAAGGAAGAAAAGGTTGCTGCCAAAGAAGAGAAAAAAGCCCTAAAAGCAAAGGCCAATTATGAGAAGGCAAAGGAATCACTGACTAAAAATGAGGAAAAACTAGCCAAAATGAAGGAAAAACTTGAAGAAAGCAGGGCTAAATTTGACGTGGACAATACAGCTGGAAAACTTTCCCCAAATGATGTAGCCAAGGCGACCAAGAAAATTCAGAAGCAGGAAAAATCAATCGAAAAAATCGAAAAAGACATCGAAAAACTAAAAGAAGAAATAGCTGAATATGAAGAAGAAGGCGGGTCTTAACCCGCCCTTTTTTTGACCTTTTTCTTTTACTCAGCGGTATACAGCAGTTGGTTTGTCTCAAAATCATACAGCGTAAGCGCTCTCAATTCGTAGTAAGCCAACCAAAAATCCCTCAATGCACTGAAATATGCTCTTCGATTGGTGTCTTTTTCATTTTGAGCAATAGAGAGATCAGTGATCGACACATTGCCTGACTGATAGCGCTTGATGGCGATTTCATACCGTCGCTGAGCCACTTCGTCAGAGACTTTTGTCACTTGAAGACGCTCTTTGATCATTAGAAAGTTTTTGACTTTTGTGAAGATTTCCTGTTCGAAATTAATCTGATCCTGCTCCACGGTATATTCCACAAGCTGCTGATTTGCTTCTGCTTGAGCCATTCGTGCTTTATTTCTCCCCCAATCCAATACAGGCACTGAAAAGCCTAAGCTGACCAAAGCCTGAGTGTTGGGATTTTGATAGATGTCAGGGAAAGTTAAAGCGGCATTGTTAAATCCATAACTGGCATTTAGCTGAACGGCGAACCGTTGTCCTTTTGCTTCCGCCAAAGCAGCCTCTGCCTCAATTTTTCTCCGTTGAAAAGCGAGTGCCTCTGCCCTATTTTGGAATGCTAAAGAAATAGCATTATCCACGTTAACATCAAAATCAGGCACATTCTCTGGCGATTCAAGCTGTATCAGTGTATTGGGATCTAAGCCGATAAATGAATTCACAGCAAGTGCTGAGCTTTCCAGGTCCAACTTTGCTTGTGCCAAATCCTGTCTCGCCTGAAGCACCTGAAGTTCTACCTGCAGAAGCTTATCCTCGAAAGTCGTTCCTAATTGATACCTCGCTTTCTCTATTTCAAAAATCTCCTCCGTGTTACTCAGATTTTGTGTCGCGATATCCACATTGGCTTGAGCAAGCAAATAATCAAAAAACAGCTGACTGACGAAAAAAGAAACTTGTTCCATTTCCTGCACATACTCTCGCTTACTTTCTTCAAAAAGCAAAGGCTGAATTTTTTTATCCCACTTGAAAGGATTGTAAGCGAAAATTGGCTGCTGCAAGCGAATATTTACCGGAACACCGGACCAGCGAGTCTGCACATTATTTGGACTGGCAAGAAAATTATCAAATCGATTGGTTGAAGTATTTACTGAAATAACCCCTCCGGTAGGTGAGATTACCTGCTGAAGCCCCAACTCCAAGTCCATGAAGTTCTGTTGCACCTCAAGGAATTCGATAGATCCATCAGGCTGCGTAATGCTATTAAATGCCTGAGAATAGCTAGGAATTG
>LJXT01000120.1 GCA_001314815.1 Algoriphagus marincola HL-49 | reverse complement strand
TGAATCATTGACTAGCCAGCCATTTCAATGGCTGGAAAGTGTAAGCTACAGATTTCATGAAATGCCGTAGGCATGACCGACAAATATTCCGTAAACGACTGGTCTGAATTAGGAAATTTCCCAACTCGTCATCGGTAGAAGCTGATTTCAAAATCTTAATTTGATCAAATATCAAGTTGCGACGAAGCCATCTCCTTAAGAATTGGAAAGGTTAAAATCTTGCAAGGTTATTTTTATCTGAGTTTGGGAAAAATCAAAAAGGATAAATCTCCAGATCGATATTCCAAAGTACGGGAAGGAGGAAATACACTAACAAACTGACTATCAGTATGGAGAAAATATTTAGCCAAAACCCTGCTTTCACCATATCTTTCATCTGGAGAAAACCTGAACCAAATACCACCGCATTGGGCGGAGTAGCCACTGGAAGCATAAATGCACAGCTTGCCGCTAGGGTAGCGCCTACCATTAAGCCAAATGGATGAAGATCCAGCTTAAGGGCAACAGAGGCTAAGATCGGGAGTAACATGGAGGCTGTGGCCACATTGGATGTAACTTCCGTAAGGAAATTGACAGCGGTGATGATTATGATCAGCAGCAGGAAGAAAGAAATCCCATCAATGAGCGTAAATCGCTGACCTATCCATTCGGCTAAACCGGTTTCTTTAAACCCTTCCGCTAGAGCCAAACCACCTCCAAAAAGTATCAAAATACCCCAGGGAATGCGCTCAGCAGTTTTCCAATCCAGAATTCTTTTAGTTTTAGTTGAATCGGGGAGGAGAAATAAAGCCAAAACTCCTGTCAAAACGATAATGGTATCATCGATGCCTGGAATAAACTTAGCCAGAAAAAAGCTTCTTGAAATCCAAGAGAAGCAGACTAGGCCAAAGACAATTAATACATTTTTTTCTTCATAGGAGATTCTCCCAAGTTGGGTAAGTTGCTCTTTTACAATATGTTTCGCATTATGTAGCTTAAAGTTTTTGGGTAGGGGATTTGCATAAGTCACTAAATACCACCAGCATACAAGGATTAGAAATACAGCAAGGGGAAAGCCAAAAAGCATCCATTCATTGAATCCAATCTCATAATCGTACAAATCGCTCACAACAGAAGCCAAAATAATATTAGTAGGTGTGCCGATCAGCGTGGCTACGCCGCCAATCGATGCGCTATAGGCTATGCCGAGCATGATATTTTTGCCTAAACGATCGCTGAGTTGGGATTGATTGGCTCCAAATTGCTCTTGGAACTGCTTTACAACTGCTAATCCAATAGGAAGCATCATCAGGGAAGTTGCCGAATTGGAAATCCACATAGAAAGGAAACCGGTAGCTACAATAAAGCCCAAGACGATAGTTCTCAAGTCAGTTCCAATCAATTGAATAATTGATAGGGCGATCCTCCGGTGTAAATTCCATTTTTCAATTCCTGTAGCCATTAGAAATCCACCCATGTATAGCATCACCGTAGGATGCATGTAGTTTGATGAAACAGATTTTATCGGAAGAATTCCCAGGGTGGGCATTAGAATTAAGGGCAAGAATGCAGTAGCCGCAATAGGTAGCGCTTCAGTAATCCACCAGATCGCCATCCAACTTGCCAATGCCAGCATAGCCAAGGCTTCTTGATTTAAATCGGGAGACTTTACGCCATATAGGATGAGAAAAAATGAAAGCGGGCCTAGAATTAAACCTAAGCTGGTAAAAGAAATCTTCATCAGGGTGGTGGACTTAAAGACAGGGCCTAAGTTAAAAATATTTCAGAATGTGTTGGTGCTAAAATTCTTTACTTAACATAATATAAATTATGTAACAAAAGAGCCATATCTCAATTATCAACCGAATCACAGAACGATTTTTAGTAGCTACTCAAACCCTGTGAAGTTCCAAATCTTGACAAATTGCCTTTCAAATCGGTCAATGAGTATGATTTTGAAATTTTGTAGTAGTCCAATGAAAGAAATGACGTAGTACTCATCCTTGCTAAATCAGTCTTAAATGGAGTACTTACCAATGTTTTGAAACAAGATTATTTCATTAATAGTCGTAATCAATTTACAATTAAGCCCAATGAAAATTTCTACCTTTTTAATTCTCGTCTGCATTCTTATCCCTAAAATCCTTTATTCTCAAAACTCTCAAGTTGAGCTGATTCGTGATGAGCAAGGAATGAAGCTTTTGGTTGAAGGAGAAAATTTTATGGTCAACGGTATGAACTGGGATTATTTTCCAAGAGGTACCAATTTCGACTATAGTCTTTGGGAGCAATCGGATGAATTCATCATGCAAGCTCTTGAAGATGAAATGTCACTTTTAAAAGACATGGGTGTCAATTCAGTCCGAATTTACACTGGCATCCCTCCAAGATGGATCACCTATATCTATAGGAATTTCGGGATTTATACCATGCTCAATCACGCTTTTGGTCGATATGGATTAGACCTAAAGGATGGTTGGATGGAAAATACAGAATATTCTGACCGAAGAGTAAGGAAAAAATTACTGAAGGAAGTCGTAGAGATGGTAAAGGAGTACCAAGGGACAGAAGGCCTCCTACTCTACCTGCTTGGTAATGAAAACAACTATGGATTATTCTGGGAAGGCGCTGAAACAGAGGATATTCCAGAGGAGAGCGAGGAATCTATCATCAGAGCTACCGCCATGTACAAATTATTTAATGAGGCGACTGTCGCTATGAAAAAAATTGACAGGACTGTGCCCATAGCTATTTGTAATGGTGATTTACTCTTTCTAGATATCATCAAGGAAGAGTGTCAGGACATAGATATTTTCGGAACGAATATGTACCGCGGTTCATCCTTTGGAGATGCTTTTGAGCGCGTTAAAAATGAACTGAATAAGCCCATTCTTTTTACAGAATTTGGAGCAGATGCTTTTAATGCCATTACCAAAACGGAGGACCAAAAGTCTCAGGCATTTTACATGGTTGAAAATTGGAAAGAAATCTATGCAAATGCTGCAGGCTTGGGTAAATCCGGAAATTCCTTGGGAGGATTTACATTTCAATTCAGTGATGGTTGGTGGAAAACCGGTCAAACCATAGAACTGGATATTCACAACAATGAAGCATCTTGGGCAAATGGTGGATATGAATTTGACTATAAAAAAGGAGAGAAAAACATGAATGAGGAGTGGTTTGGGATCACTTCAAAAGGTGAAACAAGCCCGGAAGGTTACTATAAACTCTATCCAAGAGCCGCGTATTTTGCCCTGAAAAAAGCACATGAAATAAATCCCTTTTCACCAGGAATGACCCTAGAAAAAATTGAAAAACACTTTTCAGCTATTGATTTAGCCGAATCCGTTCAATTAGCCAATAAGAATAAGTGAACCTCAACCAAAGTCTATGAAGTACTGAAAAAGAAAAACGTCAAGGAGATTCAAGTTCTCAGCGAAGAATAACAAAGAAATTGATCTCCTATATCGTTTGGTGAAGCAGGTAGCTCTAGTTGAAAGTCTTTATTAATAGTCTTAAAAAATTTTATATGCCAAAAAGCATCAGTGAAAACGAAGGAAACCAACCAATAAATCTTGAAACCAAGGTCATTGACTCCGAGGTATTTTTAAAAATATCAAATTCTGATCAAATGCTCCCCTTTTTTATGAGCATTATTAGCCCCTATAACCATTGGTTGTTTATAGGAAGCAATGGAGGGCTAAGTGCTGGTAGAAAGGATCCCGAAAATGCACTTTTTCCTTATTACACGGACGATAAAATCATCGAGTCATCAGAAGTAACCGGCTCGAAATCAATCATTCGTGTTCAGAAAAACAACCAAAGCCATGTTTGGGAGCCATTTTCGATCCATTTCGCCAATGAGTATCGGTTGAAAAGGAATCTATATAAGAGTGTTTTTGGTAATAGAATCCTATTTGAAGAGGAAAATCTGGATTTGGAGCTATGCTTTCGATATGAATGGACCACAAGTGATAATTACGGTTTTGTCAAGTCCAGTTCTATTTCAAATAATGGAAAAAGCACACTTAACATATCGATTTTGGATGGTATTCAGAATATCATGCCTTATGGTGTGGGAAGTGCCCTTCAAACTATGCGAAGTAATCTGGTGGATGCCTATAAAAGGAATGAACTTGACCGAGAAAGCGGTATTGGAATTTTTGCGCTGAGCGCAATCATTGTGGACAAAGCCGAGCCAAGTGAAGCGCTTAAAGCAACAATTGCTTGGTCACTGGGCTTGGAAAATGCCAAGCGACTCCTCTCCTCTTCTCAACTAAAATCATTTCGAGAGGGTTTTTCCATTCAGGAAGAAAATGACATAAAAGCTCAAAGGGGTGCTTACTTTGTTAATTTCGATTCAGAATTGCATCCGGGAGCTAGTAAAGAGTGGATGATTTTGGCTGATATCAATCAGAATGTCTCCCAAATTCGCGCCCTCTCCAAAGAAATAAAAACCGAGCCGAACTTAATCAATAAAGTTAAAGCAGATATTCAGCGTGGAACAGAGGAGCTAATTAAGCTGGATGCTGCCTCGGATGGATTACAACTTACAGCAGATTCCTTCAAAGATACCCGACACTTTGCCAATGTGATGTTTAACATTATGCGGGGTGGGATTTTTGATAAAAATTATCAAATCGAAAAGGAAGACCTGGAGAACTCTATTCAAAATGCAAATCGAGAGGTTTTCTTGAAGCAGAAAAGCAAAATAGATTCGCTGCCAGAAATATTCTCCTTTGCTCAGCTCAAAGAATTGGCAGAAAATTCTGGAGACAACCATTTTGAGCGTCTTTGCTTGGAGTATTTACCTCTGAAATTCAGCCGACGCCACGGTGATCCAAGCCGTCCTTGGAATAATTTTTCTATCAATACCAGAAACGAAGACGGATCCAAAGTCTTGGACTATGCAGGTAATTGGCGGGATATTTTTCAGAATTGGGAAGCCTTGGCTCTCGCCTATCCCGACTTCATTGAAAGCATGATCCTGAAGTTCTTAAATGCCTCTACATTTGATGGTTATAATCCGTACCGAATCACAAAAAATGGAATAGACTGGGAAAGAATTGAAGCCGATGACCCCTGGTCTTACATCGGATATTGGGGTGATCATCAGATCATTTACTTGTTGAAGTTTCTGGAATTTGCTGAGAATTATGCACCTGGGAGGTTGGTGAAATTCTTCAAGGAGGATTTTTTCGTGTATGCCAATGTCCCCTACAAAATCAAGGCTTACAATGAGATCCTGAAAAACCCTAAAGACACGATTGATTTTGATCATCAATTAGATCAGCAAATCCAAAAGCGATGGACTTCAATCGGCTCAGATGCTGCCTTGCTTCAAGATCAATCTGGTGGGATTTATCAGGTAAATTTCATCGAGAAAATACTCGCGACAGTTCTTGCGAAAGTTTCCAATTTCATTCCAGAAGGAGGAATTTGGATGAATACGCAAAGACCTGAATGGAACGACGCCAACAATGCGCTAGTCGGAAATGGTGTTTCCATGGTCACATTGTATTATTTGAGCAGGTTTCTGAATTTTTTCACGCAGATATTGAAGCAAAGTACTGAGCATGAAATTCCAGTTTCGGAAGATCTACTGACATTTTTCAATAAAACTTTAGCTACCCTCAATTCTCATCAGCATTTGCTTTTGGGTAGTTTTAGCGGTAAAGACCGTAAAAATGTATTGGATGCTTTGGGGTCGGCAGGGAGTGATTTTAGAATGAAAATCTATGCTGATTCTTTTAGCGGTGTCAAAAAGGGCCTTTCGATCGATGAGCTTCTAGGGTTCTCAAGCATTTGCCAAAGCTACCTTGAACATACCATTAGAGCCAATAAACGTGAGGACAACTTGTATCATGCATACAACCTGATGAGTGTCGAAAATGAAGAGGAAGTCGCTATTGAATACCTCAGCGAAATGCTGGAGGGTCAGGTTGCTGCTTTAAGTTCCGGCTACTTGAGTTCGGAGGAAGCTTTGCATACTTTGGACTCCCTTCGAAAAAGCAAGCTCTACCGCGCAGATCAACACAGCTATTTACTGTATCCTAATAAGGAGCTGCCTGGATTCTTGGAAAGAAATACAATTCCAAAAGAAGATTTCGAACGGTCAACACTCTTCAAAAGCTTGCTTGAAAAAGGCAATAAAAAGATCGTTGAGCAGGATGTGGATGGAAACTACCATTTCAACGGTAACTTCAAAAATGCCTCTGACTTGTCCAAAGCGCTGGAAAACTTAGACCCTGCTCAGTTTGAATTAACTGAATCTGCCAAAAGAGAAACCTTGCAAATTTTTGAAAAGGTTTTTAATCACAAGGCTTTCACAGGTCGTTCAGGGACCTTTTATGGATATGAAGGTCTGGGATCCATCTATTGGCATATGGTTTCTAAACTCCAATTGGCTGTATGGGAATGCTGTATTAGAGCCAAAGAAGAAAAAGCTTCATCGGAGATTCTAGATCAATTGATACACCACTATTACGAAATTAATGAAGGAATTGGGGTGCATAAATCGCCTGTTGAATATGGAGCTTTTCCTACCGATCCTTATTCCCATACCCCTGCCGGAAAAGGAGCTCAACAGCCCGGTATGACCGGACAGGTTAAGGAGGATATCATCTGCCGATTTGGGGAATTAGGAGTATTTATCCGGCATGGTAAATTATTTTTTGATCCGTTTATGCTACAGAAATCAGAGTTTTTGACCAAAAGTCAAACTTTGCCTTTTATTGACGTAAATGGGGAGAAAAACGAAATACTTGTTGGAGAAAAATCACTTTGTTTTTCCTTTTGCCAGGTTCCAATCGTCTATCAATTGGACTCTAAAGACGTCATTGAAATATCTTATGGAAATGAATTCAAAACAGTTGCAGAGAATAGTTTGCAATTAGACGAAGAGTTGAGCCAGAAGATATTCAAACGAACGGGAGAGATCAAACAAATTCTTGTAAGGGTAAATGAAGCCTTATTTAACTAATTAGATACTTTTTAAAAATCGATGACATTCAAACTCAAACCTGACCAAGAGCAAAAAGTTGAGGATTTGATTTCTCAGATGACTTTGGAAGAAAAGATCGGACAGATGTCTCAGGTTCGACATTTTGACGATGTCACTCTTGAGGATATTAAATCCAAATTTATTGGTTCGGTGATTCATACCCAGGGACCAGTTCCAGGATCTACAGCTGCGGAATGGCAGGACAAATTTTCAGAATTCCAAAAGCAGGCCTTAGATACACGATTAAAAATTCCTCTGTTATTTGGAGTGGATGCCATACACGGCCAAAACACCTTCGAAGGAGCTACCATTTTCCCTCATAATATTGGTTTAGGAGCTGCAGGAAATCCTGAAATAGTTGAGAGAGCAGCAGCGATTACGGCCATCGAGTCCAAGGCTACAGGCTTCAATTGGGTTTTTTCACCCTGCGTTGCCATTCCTTTTAATGAAAAGTGGGGACGGGTCTATGAGGCTTTTTCCGAAAGCACAGAGCTCACTGCGAAATTGACTCAAGCCTCTGTCAAAGGACATCAAGGATCAAATGGTAATGATGGGGTTTTGGCTACAGCCAAGCATTTTATCGGAGAGGGAGCTACAGATTTTGGAGTAGAGGGAGGAAACACCTCGCTTACAAAGGTAGAGCTAATCGAGCGCTTACTCCCACCCTATCAGGCAGCAGTTGATTCGGGGGTTGCCTCGGTAATGGCTTCCTTCAATACTTTGAATGAAGTTCCCATGCATGCCCACAAGGCTATGATTACGGATTTACTGAAGTATCAGCTGAAGTTTGACGGAATTGTGGTGTCTGATTGGAAGGCTTACTCCCGATTTGGGCAAAATGAAATCATCAATGCAGGCATTGATATGGTGATGGCCGTGGATGGGGATTTAGATGGATTTCAAGAAGGAGTCAAAGCTGGGGTTTTGAATGGTTCTATTTCAGAAGAACGAATCAATGATGCTGTAAGAAGGATTCTGCGTCAGAAATTCCGTTTTGAACTTTTTCAAAATCCCTTTCCTGACAAAGGCTTGATCCAAAAAATTGGAACTCCTAAGCATAGGGCCATTGCACGACAGGCAGTTCGGAAGTCCCTGGTTTTATTAAAAAATCAAAATCAGGCTTTACCTCTAAAGCGAACTTCCAGAATTGTGGTTGTTGGCAAATTTGCAGACAATTCTGGATTACAGTCCGGGGGTTGGACGGTCAACTGGCAAGGAATGACGGAAAACTATTCAGGTGCTACCACCATTTTGGAAGGCATTAGAAAGTTTGCCTTGCATGAGGTAAAATATGATCCTGATGGCACGGCAGCAATTGAGGATGTAGATGTGGCAGTCATTGTAGTGGGAGAAAACCCCTACGCAGAATTCTTTGGGGATGTAGGTGGCGAAATGAATCTTTTTCAGCTTACCCTTACCGAAGAACATCAGCTGTTGGTACAGTCTTATTCGCAAAAGGGTATCAAAACAGTGCTTGTATTGATATCTGGTAGACCACTAGTCATTACACCCCAATTGGAACTTAGTGATGCTTTTGTGGCTGCTTGGTTACCGGGTTCGGAAGGAGATGGAATAGCCGAAGTTCTATTTGGCTTTTTTGATTTTAAGGGGAAACTCCCCCACTCTTGGCCCAAATCAGTGGAAGATTTCAATGGAAAATATGGTCCAAACTATTGGGAAAGCTCCATTGAACCGCTTTTTCCGATAGGTTTTGGACTTTGTTATCATCTAGAAAAATAATCGAATGCTATACTGGATATTCAAAATCAAATGACTATGAAATCAAGGCTTAAATTACTTTTAATAAGTGTTGCCCTGACAGCAAGCTTTTCTTGTAGTGAAAAATCAACAGATGTGGAAACAACTAAAAATAAAGAAGTGACAGCAAAAATAATATTAGGAAATCCAGCTTACCAAGCTATATGCTTCGGAGGATACAGAGAGCGTTCAAGAGATATACAACCAACCGTCAATCAACTCAAAGAAGACGTAAAAATCCTCTCAGCAATGGGAATCAAAATTCTTCGAACCTACAATGTCCAGTTGCCACATGCAACTACTTTATTGAAGGCCATTCGAGAATTAAAAAACGAAGATCCGAATTTTGAAATGTATGTGATGCTTGGGGCATGGATTGATTGCAAAAATGCCTGGACAGACCTGGAACCTGACCACAATGTAGAAAGCGGGCAAAATGAAGGTGAAATCGAGCGAGCAGTGGACTTGGTCAATCAGTATCCAGATATTGTTAAAATCCTTGCGGTCGGTAATGAAGCCATGGTCAGATGGGCGACCAGCTATTTTGTACAGCCTTGGGTGATTTTGAAATGGGTCAATCACCTACAAGAACTCAAAGCAGCAGGTAAACTTCCCAAGGATCTATGGATAACCAGTTCGGATGATTTTTCCTCATGGGGAGGTGGCGATGCCAGTTACCATACGGAAGATTTGGAGAAGTTGGCCAATGCTGTCGATTACATTTCTATCCATACCTACCCTTATCACAACTCGCATTATAATCCCGATTTCTGGAGAGTACCTATTGAGGAATCCAAGCTATCTGAACTTGAAAAAGTAGAGGCAGCCATGCTCCGAGCCCGGGATTTTGCCAAATCTCAATATGATTCAGTGGCCTCCTACATGGAAAGTATAGGAGTCGATAAGCCCATTCACATTGGAGAAACAGGCTGGGCAAGTGTTTCTGACGGCTTTTACGGTCCTGAGGGTTCGCATGCGGCTGACGAATACAAACAAGGTCTCTACTACAAGCACATGCGCGAGTGGACTAATGAAGCTGGGATTTCTATGTTTTACTTCGAAGCTTTCAATGAGCAATGGAAAGACGCTGCAAATCCCATTGGATCGGAAAACCACTTTGGCCTTTTTAGTCTAAAAGGGGAAGCAAAATATCCTGTTTGGGAATTAGTCGATCAGGGTATTTTTGAAGGACTTACCCGAGATGGAAACCCAATCATTAAGACTTACAATGGAGAAATTGACAGCCTTCTTACGAAGGTATCCGCTCCTCCTGCCAACTATTAAATTATAACCCACTTTTGAAATTATCACTTTAAACTACTGACCACCAAACCCTAATAACCATGTCAACCACAGCCAAAACAGTTCCGATGGGGCAAAAGATTGCCTTCGGTGTGGGTATGTTAGCAAATCAAATGTTTCCAGCTTCCCTAGGTATATTTATGGTTGTGCTGGTCCAAAACCTAGGGTTCCCCGGATGGATGTGGGGAATTGTCTACTTTCTGCCTCGTGTACTCGATGCGGTGACTGACCCAATCATGGGCTTTATCTCCGACAATACCAAATCTGTATGGGGAAGGCGTAGGCAATACGTTTTCCTGGGTGCCATTGTGATGGGAATTACGTTTTCGGTGATGTGGCAGCTCTATGCAGACAATAGTGTCTCATATAACTTCACCTATTTCCTCTTGGGTTCATTTGCCTTTTATATAGGGCTTACGATTTTCAGTGTGCCTTACGTCGCCATGGGTTACGAAATGAGTGAGGACTTCCATGAACGTACACAAATCATGGCTATTGCACAGTGGATTGGACAGTGGGCATGGGTAATTGCTCCTTGGTTTTGGGTGATTATGTACGATCCCTCTTGGTTTCCGAGCCCAGAAGCTGCTACCCGTCAATTGGCCGTTTGGGTGGGTGTGATATTTGCGATTTGTGCAATGGTCCCTGCTATTTTCATCAAAAGTAAATCAACTTTAAATGAGAAGTTCTCACCATTGACTTTTGATGCAATTGGAAACAGCCTTTCGAAAATTATTCAAGGATTCAAGGAGGCATTTGCATCCAGACCTTTCCGCAAGCTTTGTATTTCGACTTTCTTTATTTTCAATGCATTCAATACAGTGGCTGGTTTTGTGTTTTTTATCGTGGTGTGGCATCTGTTCAGCGGAGACGCAGGAGCTGCGGGGTATTGGACACCGATTTTCGGAAGTGTGGGGGCACTGGTGACTACCTTTATTGTGATTCCGATAGTGGCAGCTATGTCAAAAAGGATAGGCAAAAAAAATGCATTCATGGTATCACAAAGTATTGCATTAGTAGGCTATGCTTCCTTGTGGTTCCTTTTCGTTCCGGGTAAGCCTTGGATGTTTATTTTTTCTCTCCCCTTCCATTCCTTTGGGATCGGTAGTCTTTTCGTCCTAATGATGTCCATGACAGCGGATGTAATCGATTTAGACGAATTGAATTATGGGGTTCGCCGGGAAGGTGTATTTGGAGCTATTTATTGGTACATGGTGAAGTTTGGTTTCGCAATAGCAGGTGGTCTGAGTGGATTGATTCTGACCGTAGTAGGTTTTGATGGGAATGCGGCTGTACAACCTGAAGGAGCTGTGGATGGACTTCGACTTTTCTTCTCTGGACTACCCATGCTGGGTACAATAGTAGCTATGTATCTCATGCACGATTATGACGTGGATGAAGCAAGAGCAAATGAAATCCGTGAAGAACTTAAGAAAAGAAAAGAAACAAAGCTAAATCCAGAAGTCCCCTACTCAGACTATCAAATAGAAAATTCCTTTACACTATCGGATGCAGATCGGCTTGCTATTTCTACCATACAGGGCAAATTCCACGATAAGTCTAAGGCAGAAATAAAAGCCATGTTCTCTAAATTTTTTAGTACAGGTTTCCATGGATTATGCTTTAGCCCATATTTGGAAGGTCAAAATATTGGGGATATTCTTAGTGAAGAGCAGATTAGGAGAAGAATGGAAATTATCGCTCCTCATACCCAATGGGTTCGATCGTTTTCTTGTACAGATGGAAATGAATTAATCCCAAAAATCGCCAAGGAAAAGGGTTTGAAAACCATGGTCGGAGCTTGGCTTGGAACTGACAAGACTAAAAATGAGGCTGAAATAGCTCAACTGATCCGACTGGCTAAAGAAGGTCTGGTAGACATTGCCGTCGTAGGAAATGAGGTCCTGCTAAGAAACGAATTGACAGAAGAGGAAATCTTAGAATATCTAATAAGTGTGAAAAAAGAACTTCCTGATCAAATCGTGAGCTACATAGATACCTATTATCAACTATCCAATCGCCCACAGGTCTTAGCTAATTGCGATGTAATACTAGCTAATTGCTATCCTTTCTGGGAAGGCTGCAATGCTGATGAAGCCCCTGTGTATCTCCAAAAAATGTACGAATTGGTCAAAGAAGCTGCTGCTGGTGAAAAGGAAGTTATGATTACCGAAACGGGCTGGCCGGATTCTGGAGAAAAAATGCAAGCTGCGGTACCTTCACCTGAAAACACGATGAAATACCTTATAGAATCTAATGAATGGGCCCGAAAAGAAAAGATCGCATTATTCACATTCGCATCATTTGACGAGCCATGGAAGGTACATCATGAGGGAGAAGTCGGCCAAAGCTGGGGAATTTGGGATAAAAACGAAAAATTAAAATACTAAGAATTATGTCATTTAATGCAGAGAAAGTGTTGGCACTTGCAGGAAGAGAT